>SKIJ01000155.1 GCA_007116495.1 Cryomorphaceae bacterium
GGGTTAATGTCGTCTTCACCCTTCACACGTAGATACGCAGAGCGCCAATACGAAAAACAGGAAAGGGTTAGGTTGTGCTCTTTGACGAAATCACTTTGCGTTTGCCCGCTGCGCTCCCACTATTCAATTAGAGGAAACATGGTATCTTTGGTTCGTTGCATAAATCAAAAATTTTGACAAAAATGCAACAGGTGGCGTGGTTGGGAAATATGGGGTTCGGCGGTTGCTTACTCCCAGCTTCCCAATTAAAGCTCTATCTTTGCATAAATATCAAAAACTATGTTTGGTAGAAAATACCCAATAGGCAAACAAGATTTTCCTAAACTCCGCAACGAGGGCTTTGTGTACGTAGACAAAACAAAATATGCCCTAGAGTTGGCTTATTTGGGAGGGTCTTATTTTCTGTCTAAACCCCGCCGCTTTGGCAAATCTTTGTTTTTGAGTACCCTCGAAAGTATCTTTCTGGGCAAAAAGGAGTTGTTTGAGGGTTTGTATATCTACGATAAATGGGAGTTTGAGGAGTATCCAATCATACGTTTAGATTATACCAAAATAGGTTACAGGGATTTAGGGTTAAAGGAAGCACTACGAAGAGAGTTACTGAGTATCTATGATTATTATGGAATAGAAACTAAAGAAACAGTCATTTCTCAACTACTTAAAAATTTAATTGAAACACTTTCCAAAAAATACAACAAAGGCGTAGTGATATTAAT
Source organism: Cryomorphaceae bacterium (assembly GCA_007116495.1). Taxonomy (GTDB): domain Bacteria; phylum Bacteroidota; class Bacteroidia; order Flavobacteriales; family Schleiferiaceae; genus CSBr16-58. The sequence continues at coordinate 717 of SKIJ01000155.1, forward strand.
AGACGAATATGACAAACCTTTGATAGATTTTATTGATAAAGACAATTTACATCAAGCAAAAGAAAACAGAGATATTTTTAAAGATTTGTACTCGGTATTTAAGCCATTAGAGAAAAACATAAAGTTCCTACTCATCACTGGGGTAAGCAAATTCAGCAAGGTGAGTATTTTCTCCGATTTGAATAATTTAACGGATATTTCAACGCATAAACATTTTGCTGAAATCTGTGGCATCACGCAAGAAGAGCTGGAAACCAACTTTACCGAAGAATTAAAATTATACGACAAAGAAAAGATTAGAGATTGGTACAATGGGTATAAATTTAACATCAATGGCAAAAAAGTATATAATCCATTCTCTATTTTAAATTTCTTTTACGGTGAGGGCGAATACAAAAATTTTTGGTATGCTACAGGTACACCAACATTTTTAATGAAATTGTGTAGAGAGAGACAACTATATGATTTTGAATCCGTAAAACTCAATAAAAGTGATTTAGGCAATTTTGACATAGAGAATTTAAAAATTGAACCGCTTTTGTTTCAAACCGGCTACCTAACCATCGTAGAAGAAGATGCCTTGTTTGATGAGTTTACACTTACGTTTCCAAACAAAGAGGTAAAAAGTTCTTACATAAGAAATCTTTTAGAAGCTTATGTTGATACTGCACAATTACAATCATCAGACATCTTAAATGGGCTAAGGCGCTTTCTAAATACCAAAGATAAGGAACTGCTCAAAGACACCATCAACCAAGCCTTCTCGCACATTCCCTACGGCCTGTGGCAAAAAGAAAACGAACAGTATTACCACGCCCTGGTTCACTTGATGTTTTCCTTGCTTGGCGTGTATATTTTTAGTGAAGTGCAGACTAAAAAAGGACGCACCGACAGCGTCGTGATGTTTGAAAACGAAGTTTTTATCTTTGAGTTCAAACTCAACCAATCAGCCGAAGAGGCTTTCTTTCAAATCGAAAACAAGGGATACGTCGATCATTTTAAAGACAGCGGCATGCCCGTTTATAAAATAGGCGTCAACTTTAGCAGCGAGAAAAAAGAAGTGGAGGAGATTGTTTTGGGGTAAGTTCCCCAAAAAACACCTACGCGCCCCTCCGTGTTAAAAAACAATTTGATCCACGCAAAAACATGAACATCTCCGTGTCCTCCGTGTAATTTTTACTTGGGCGAAGCGAAATGAAAAAAAGAACCCCTGTGTTCTCTGTGTAAGTTTATTTGCGCAACGCAAAAAAAAGTCCCCCTCAGCAATGCTGTAATAGACAAAATCTATAATTAAGCGTAGCGCGTGGAAAATCATCTATTTTTGCACCGTTAAACGTAGAAATAATTAAAACCAAATGTCATGAAAAAAATAATTCTCTTATGCGGCGTGCTGTATGGCTCCATGCTATCGGCGCAGACGGCACCTTCGGCCGGCGTTTGCCCTGTAACGGGTAAAACGGGTTCCGGACACAGCGCTATGGAAGCCGCTTCTGAAACGTCTGAGCCTACAGCGTCTAATGCCAACGCCGTAAACATGAATACACGTGCCAATTCCAATCGCGATTGGTGGCCCAATCAGTTAAATCTATCCGTTCTTCGCCAAAATGGTGAATTATCGGATCCATTGGGGAGCGATTTTGACTATGCAACGGCGTTTCAATCGCTGGATTATCAAGCGTTGAAAAACGACCTGGCCAAACTGATGACCGAATCTCAGGATTGGTGGCCGGCCGATTTTGGTCACTACGGCGGTTTGTTTATACGCATGGCCTGGCACAGTGCCGGCACGTACCGCACCGGTGATGGTCGCGGCGGTTCTAGAGAAGGGCAGCAGCGCTTTGCGCCCATCAACAGTTGGCCCGACAATGCAAACTTAGACAAAGCGCGCCGTTTGCTTTGGCCCATCAAGCAGAAGTATGGCAATAGCATTTCTTGGGCAGACTTGATGATCTTAGCCGGGAATGTTGCCCTAGAAACCATGGGCTTTGAAACCTATGGGTTTGCCGGTGGCCGCGAAGACGTTTGGGAACCCGCAAGCGATGTGTATTGGGGGTCGGAAAGCAAATGGCTGGAAGATGAACGCTATTCCGGCGATCGCGACTTAGAGCGTCCCCTAGCTGCTGTACAGATGGGATTGATATACGTCAACCCTGAAGGACCAAACGGAAACCCCGATCCCGTTGCCGCCGCAGTTGACATACGTGAAACCTTTGGTCGTATGGGAATGAACGACGAAGAAACCGTTGCGCTTATAGCAGGTGGTCATACACTTGGCAAAACTCACGGCATGGGAGAAGAGTCGTACGTAGGTCCCGAACCGGAAGCCGCGCCCATCGAAGACCAAGGGTTTGGGTGGATGAGCGACTACAAAAGTGGAAAGGGTCCGGATGCGTTTACCTCCGGAATCGAAGTAACCTGGACCTCAACCCCTACGCAATGGAGCCACGATTACCTTACCTTTCTATTCAAATACGATTGGGAGCTCATGAAGAGTCCGGCCGGAGCCCATCAATGGGTTGCCAAAGATGCCGATGAAATCATCCCCGACGCATTTGACGCTTCCAAAAAACACAAACCATACATGATGACGACGGACTTATCACTTCGTTTCGATAGTGTTTACGAAGGCATTTCTCGTCGTTTTCTCGAAGATCAAGATGCATTTAATGATGCCTTTGCTCGTGCGTGGTTTAAGTTGACTCATCGCGATATGGGGCCAAAATCTACCTATCTCGGTCCTGAAGTGCCTGAGGAAGATTTAATTTGGCAAGATCCCATTCCCGCAGCAGACTACGGAATGATCAATCAAAAAGACATCAAAGCACTCAAAAAAGCCATCGAAGAATCGGGCTTAAGCATACAAGAAATGGTTTCTACCGCTTGGGCATCGGCTTCCACCTACCGCGAATCGGATCGCAGAGGAGGTGCCAACGGTGCGCGAATTCGCTTAGAACCACAGCGCAGTTGGGAAGTAAACAACCCCGTCCAGCTCAACAAGGTGCTCACCAAGTTGGAAAGTATCCAAGAGGACTTCAACAGCAATTCAAAACGCAGAAAAGCCTCCATGGCCGATTTGATTGTATTGGCCGGAAATGTGGGCGTGGAAAAAGCAGCCCAAAATGCCGGAGTGCGTGTAGAGGTACCCTTTACACCGGGTAGAACCGATGCCATACAAGAACAAACCGACGTAGCGTCTATGAACCTCCTCGAGCCCCAAGCCGATGGTTTTAGAAATTACCTAAAAACACAGTACACATTCTCAACAGAAGAACTACTCGTGGACAAAGCGCAACTTCTCACTCTTACAGCCCCGGAAATGACGGTGTTGGTAGGTGGTCTGCGTACATTAGGTGCCAACTACAACGGCTCCAAGCACGGGATTTTTACAGCGGATACCGAAAAACTGTCTAACGACCACTTTGTAAACCTGCTCGATATGGCCACGGAGTGGAAAGCAGCTTCCGAAGACCAGGAAACGTTTGAAGGCCGAGACCGCAAAACAGGCCGCATTGTTTGGACTGCCACACGTGCTGATTTGATTTTTGGTTCAAACTCTGAATTGCGCGCACTGGCCGAAGTTTATGCCAGTAACGATGCCAATGAGAAGTTTGTCAACGACTTTGTCAATGCATGGAATAAAGTGATGAACTTAGACCGTTTTGATATCAAATTCGCGCACGTCAGATAAACTCTGTGCTCATTATGCTATACAAAAAAGCCGCTTAGAAACCCTCTGAGCGGCTTTTTTTATGATGTGCTTCTACACCGAAAAAACCAGAGTGTCTCATACTATCTCTGCGCCCTCTGCGCCTCTGCGGTGAATAAAGTGAGCAACGCGAACACTATGCATCTCTATGTGCCCTAATAAAACCTGAGCAACGCGAACACTTTGTGCTTCTATGTGTCCTATGATCCTCCCGACAGTGCCTGTACGGGACAAGTTATGTGGTAAAAAATCATGAGCAACACGAACACAACCTCCTCCTCTATATCCCCACCCTTCCTTAACTTGCCCCATCAAACCCCTCCCCTATGAAAATCCTTCACACCTCCGACTGGCACTTGGGCAAACAACTCCGAAAAGTGGATCTATCGGAAGACCTCCA
>SKIJ01000007.1 GCA_007116495.1 Cryomorphaceae bacterium
AGCAAAAACAAATTCGTGAATTCGTGGCTAATCCAATTTGCGGAGCAAATCTATCGTGGCTAATGTGCTGCTTACGCGCAGAAGCTCAAACGGAAAACACCAAATTTATGCGTTATGCCAAATCCATTTAAATGTTATAATTTTACGGCTGTAACCGTAGCATGTTTGCATGGAACCTAATGAATTGATATTATATGGGATGTACTAATTGCAGCAGCGCTAACGGATTGCCTAAAGGATGTAAAAGCAACGGATCGTGTGGTGTGGATGGCTGTGGCAAAGCGCCGGTATTTGACTGGCTCGACAACATGTCACTACCCAACGACCAACATATAAGCTCGATGGTAGAGGTTCGTTTTAAAAACGGACGCAAAGAATACGTGAAAAACCAGCACCAGCTCCCACTACAATTGGGGGATGTAGTGGTAACAGAAGCACGCCCCGGATATGATGTAGGTGTGGTATCGCTGCGTGGTGAGTTGGTTCGCTTTCAGATGCGAAAAAAAAACGTTCCTAAAACCGATGACACCCCCATCATCTACCGAAAAGCTACGCAAAAAGACATCGACTTGTGGCAATCTGTTCGTGCGCGTGAAGATAAACTTATGATGGAAACGCGTGAATTGGCAAAACGCCATAAACTCAACATGAAAGTAAGCGATGTGGAGCTTCAGGGCGATGCCAGTAAAGGGGTGTTTTACTACACCGCAGAAGAACGGGTAGATTTTAGATTGCTCATAAAAGAAATGGCCGCTTCTTTCCGATTACGCATTGAAATGCGACAGATAGGCCTTCGCCAAGAAGCAGCACGCATTGGCGGTATTGGCAGCTGTGGCCGCGAATTGTGCTGCAGTACTTGGCTCACAGATTTTAGAAGCGTGAGCACCGCTGCAGCGCGCTACCAGCAGCTGTCGCTCAATCCTCAAAAACTCGCCGGCCAATGTGGAAAACTAAAGTGTTGCCTTAATTATGAGCTGGACTCATATATGGAAGCCGTAAAGAAATTCCCCGATACCAGCAAGCGATTAAAAACCAAGGCAGGTGATGCGTTTTTTCAAAAAATGGACATTTTCAAGGGCTTGATGTGGTACACCTTGGGCAAAGAAAACCCTGTGTGGCACACCATCAAAGCAGACGATGCCTCTGCCATTTTGAAACTGAACGAAAAAGGAGCCCTACCCGACGATTTGCAAGCGTTTGCTATTATTGATGATTCCAACGAAACGGAAATGACCAATGTTGTGGGGCAAGACGATCTGCGCCGTTTTGATAATAAAACCAAGCACAAGCGACGCAAGTCTAAGCGTCCCAAACGCAAACCACGAAAAAATGCATAAGGTCTTAATCATTATCATTTCCTTATCGGCTCTATTGTCGTGTACGGAGAAACCACTCTACGAAGCATACATGTCAATTCCCAATGCTAGCTGGTCTCAAGACAGCATTATAGAATTTGAGGTAATGATTGAAGATACCGATGTAGCGTACGCAGCCTTCAACGGGATTCGTCACAACCCCTCCTTCCCCTACCGAAATTTCTACATTTTTCGCGAAGTGGAATCAGAACGCGGACTGGAGTATAGAGATACCGTGATGTTTGTACTATCCGATAATAAAGGTCTGCGTTTGGGCGACGGATTTGGAAACACCAAAGAGTTGACCGCGCCCATTGGCAGAGCACCGTTTAAGTTTGGGGAACGCGGCATATACACATTCCGTTTCATTCAAGGTATGCGTCCGGAAGTCGTTAAAGGCATTGAAGACGTTTACTTTCGCATCAATATGGTAACTGAAGAGCCATGAGTAAAAAGACAAAACAATCGCAGCGTTCTCCGTTTCGCAAATACATGAACGTGCTTTGGCTGCTTTTTGTATTGGGGTTAATCACACCCGTTGTGGTATTTTACATTACTTCCTTGGGGTGGCTTGGACCACTTCCCGGTTTTGAGGAAATTGAAAATCCCAAAAGCAACTTGGCATCGCAAATTATTTCCTCCGATGGCAAAACCATGGGTAAATTTTACAAGGAAAACCGAACCCATGTAGATTACCACGAAATTTCCCCAAACATCATCAATGCATTGATTGCTACGGAAGATGAGCGATTTTTAAAGCATCCGGGTATTGATATTCGATCGCTGGCACGAGCCGTTACAAAACTTGGTTCTGCCGGTGGTGCATCAACGATTACCCAGCAACTTGCAAAAAATCTCTTTCACGAAGCAGCTCCTCGAGGTATTGAACGGATTAAACAAAAGCTGAAAGAATGGGTGATTGCCGTACGCCTTGAACGCCAATATACCAAGCAAGAAATTATTACCATGTATCTCAACCAATTTGATTTTATCAATCAAGCCGTAGGGATACAATCGGCAGCCTCCATCTACTTCAACGAACAACCTGACTCCTTAAACATCGTAGAAAGTGCTTTACTGGTGGGGATGGTAAAAAACCCGTCACTCTACAATCCCGTTCGGTTTCCGGAACGCGCACTAGAACGACGCAATGTTGTACTCGCACAAATGGTGCGCAACAAAATACTATCACCCGAAGCATTCGACACGCTGAAAACCCAAGAACTTAATCTGCGGTTTACCCGACAAGGTCACGATGAAGGTCTGGCACCTTACTTTCGGGAGTATGTTCGCGAATTCATGCGCAAATGGGTTCGCGAAAACCCTAAAGAAGACGGCAGTCACTACAACATGTACACTGATGGATTAAAAATTTACACGACCATTGACACCCGAATGCAGCAGCACGCAGAAGAAGCCGTTGAAGAACACCTCTCTAACCTCCAACGTGTCTTTTTTAAAGTGGAAGGTAGGCGAAAAACGTTCCCCTTTAATTCCATCAATGAGAATCAAATAGACAATATCCTCAAGCAGTCTATGCGCCGAACCGATCGGTACCGGTCGATGAAACGCAGCGGTATTCCGGAAGACAGCATCTTGACGGTCTTCAACACCCCCACGCCCATGTCGGTATTTAGCTGGGATGACGACATCGATACTGTAATGTCTCCGATGGACTCCATACGCTATTACAAAGGCTTCTACCGAACGGGCTTTGTTGCGGTTGACCCCCACACCGGGTTTGTTAAGGCTTGGGTGGGCGGCATCAACTTCAAACACTTTAAATTTGATCACGTCAAAACCGGACGAAGACAGATTGGATCAACCTTCAAGCCTTTCGTGTACGCCACTGCCATCAAACAAATGAAGTACAGCCCTTGCTTTGAAGTTCCTGACGTGAGAACTTGCATTGAGAAAGGATCGTTTGGATTACTCAAAGATTGGTGTCCGGAGAATTCTAACAAGAAATACGGTGAAGTGAGAACACTTCGCAATGCCTTGGCCAATTCTGTCAACACCATTACCACGTATTTGATGAAGCAGATTGGCCCGGAACCGGTTGTGCGTATGTCGCGCGATTTGGGAATAACCGGCGACATTCCCGAACAGCCATCAATTGCCTTGGGAACACTTGACGCTAGCGTTTACGAAGTTGCGGGAGCCTACACTGCTTTTGTAAACGAAGGTGTGTACACCCAACCAATGATGGTTACGCGAATAGAAGATAAAAACGGAACCGTGCTTCAAGAGTTCTCACCCTTTACCCGAGAAGTCATGAACGAGCAAGACGCATACGTGATGACCGAAATTTTAAAAGGAGTTACTACCCACGGAACAGGCGCACGTTTGCGCTTAAAACACGGCAATTACAACCACTTCAATGATGTTGTAACCGGGTTCCCTTACGGCTTTGACAATCCTATCGCCGGAAAAACAGGAACCACACAAAACAATAGCGACGGTTGGTTTGTAGGTATGGTACCTAATCTTATAGGTGTTGCGTGGGCAGGTTGCGAAGACCGATCGGCGCACTTTAGAGGAACTGCTTACGGGCAAGGAGCAACAACATCTCTCCCTACTTGGGCCTTGTTTATGAGGAAGTGTTATGACGATCCTGAATTAAAGGTTAGTCGAGACAATTTCCCCAAACCGGAGGGAGGTGTTGACGTAGTCATTGACTGCGACAAATACCAAAATGAAAAGGATTCCGACCGCGACGAGCGATTGAAAAACTTAGGATTTTAACTTTGACATCATGACCATAAAAGAAATACAAGAAGAAATCGTTGATGAATTTGCCTTCTTCACCGATTGGACGGAACGATACGAACACATCATCAACCTGGGTAAAGAACTAGAGCCCATTGATGAACAACACAAAACCGACGACAACATCATCAAAGGATGTCAGTCGCGCGTGTGGTTACATGCCGATAAAACACCGGAGGGAAAAATTGCGTTCACCGCAGACAGCGACGCCATCCTTACCAAAGGCATCATTGCATTGATGATTCGCGTTTTCTCAAAGCAATCACCGGGCGACATCGTTAATGCAGACACCGCATTCATCGACGAAATTGGCCTGAAAGAACACTTATCACCCACCCGTGCCAACGGACTCGTTTCTATGGTAAAACAAATCAAGTTTTACGCCTTGGCCATGCAGTCTAACCCCCAAAAATCATCATCGACATGAACGAAGAACAAATCATAGCCATCGGCGAAGAAGTCGTACGTGAAATTTGCACCATTTACGACCCGGAGATACCCGTCAACATCTACGAGCTCGGACTGATTTACGACGTCCAAGTCAGCGACGAAGGGGATGTAAAAATCCTCATGACCTTAACCTCACCCAACTGTCCGGTTGCCGAATCCCTTCCCGAGGAAGTCAAGCAAAAAGTAGGCACCGTGAAAGACGTGAAAGACGTCGACGTGG
>SKIJ01000023.1 GCA_007116495.1 Cryomorphaceae bacterium
CGGCCTTAGTTGACACCACGTCGGACAAGCTCACCCACGAAGACATACAAAACCTCACATTTGTTGGCGTAGCCGGCATCATTGACCCCCCGAGAGAGGAGGCCAAGGAAGCCATCCGCCAGTGTAAACGCGCCGGAGTTAATGTCAAAATGATTACCGGCGACCACGCCCTCACAGCCCTAGCCATTGCTCAGGAACTGGGCATAGGCGACGGCGAAAATGCCATGACCGGATCGGAATTGGAAAAACTCAGTGACAACGAATTAATGGAGGTTGTGGAGAAATATGACGTTTATGCACGTACGACCCCCGAGCATAAACTCCGACTCGTCACTGCCATGCAAGCCAACGGTCACCGCTGCGCCATGACTGGCGATGGCGTCAACGATGCCCCGGCCTTGAAAAAAGCAAACATTGGTGTTGCCATGGGGATTAAGGGAACTGAGGTTTCCAAGGATGCCTCGGAAATGGTGTTGGCCGACGACAATTTTGCAACCATCGTGCACGCCATTGTAGAAGGGCGAACTGTATACGACAATATTCGCAAAGCCTTGCTCTTTATCTTGCCCACCAATGGCGCGGAATCATTGGTATTGATCAGCGCTGTGCTTTTGGGAATTGTGATGCCGATTACCCCCGCGCAAATTCTGTGGGTTAATATGGTTACTGCGGTTACATTGGCGTTGGCGTTGGCCTTTGAGCCATCCGAAGAAAACGTCATGCGGCGGCCACCAAGAGCTGCAAAAGCGGCACTATTGGGAGGGCGGTTCATTTGGCGAATCGTTTTCGTATCCTTACTTATTGGCGGCGCCTCTCTGGTGATATTCCTTTACGCCAAATCGCTCGGAATAGATGAATCCACCGCACGCACCTTGGCGGTAAATACCTTAGTAGCCGGACAGCTGTTTTATTTATTCAATTGTCGAACCATGCACGACAGCGCAATAAACCGTGGTTTCTTTGCCAATGCCTATGCGTTTTATGCCGCAGGTGCCTTATTGATTCTGCAGCTTTTATTTGTATACTCCCCATTCATGAACACCTTTTTTGATACAAGTCCTTTGACATTGACCCAATGGGCCATCACTACTGCTGCCGGCGTTGTGGTATTTATAGTGGTAGAGGCGGAAAAGTATTTAACCAAACGGGGGTAATGCTGGGGGTGTTGTTGGGAAATTGTTGGGTCAGCACAAGGCTGACCCCTACATTGACCCAACAGTTACCCACCAACAACACCATTTATCACATTCCATCATTGTCATATATAATATTTTGCGTATATTTGCAGCCCTTAAGAGGGGACATTTTGTCCCCTCTTTTATTAGGGTAGTATGATAGACAGTAACCACGTACGCAATCTTTGTGAAGAGGCGTTAGCACCTTTCAACGGTTTTTTAATTGACGTCAAAGTCGACGAGCACAACAATATTGATGTGCTAGCCGACACTGACCAGGGCATTACCATAGAGGAACTTAAACGCATCAGCAGGCACGTTGAAGGCCAGCTCGATCGCGATGAAAATGATTTTAAGTTAACCGTTGGGTCGCCGGGCTTGAGTAAACCACTCTCTGTTTTTCGACAATATGTAAAGAACCAAGGCCGCGAGGTTAAGGTCAAAACTAAGAGCGGCGAAAAACACGTTGGCGAAATGACTGTTATAGACGACAGCACTATTGAACTCAAGTGGAAAACCCGTGAGCCCAAGCCTGTTGGCAAGGGAAAAGTTACCGTTGAAAAAAGCATACGCATTGCCCTAGAAGACATTGCTGAAACCAAAATAAAAATATCGATTTAACCCCCTATAGCCATGGATAATAAGGCGATCATCGATTCCTTTACCGAGTTTAAAGACGATAAGAACATAGATCGGGTAACCCTGATGGCAATCATTGAAGATGCCTTTCGCCAGCAACTTCGCAAGAAGTTTGGATCGGACGAAAATTTTGATATCATTGTTAACCCGGACAAAGGTGACTTAGAGATTTGGCACAACCGCGAAATCGTTGCTGATGATGAATTGGAAGACCCCATTACGGAGATTTCGCTATCGGACGCCATCAAGATTGAGGAAGACTTTGAAATTGGGGAGGAAGTATCTGAACCGATTAAGTTGATTGATTTGGGCCGTCGTTTTATTTTGGCATTCCGTCAAGGACTACTGCAAAAAATTCAAGAGCACGACAACGCGCAAATCTTCAAGCGCTATAAAGACATGGAGGGTGAAATCATCACCGGTGAAATCCACCACGTTCGTCCGCGTGCCGTTATCATTTACGACGACGACGACAACGAACTGATTTTACCCAAAGACCAACAAATTCCCCGCGATTTCTACCGCAAGGGCGACAACCTTCGCGCTGTAGTTAAAGGTGTAGAGTTCCGTGGCACCAAGCCGCAAATCATTTTATCGCGTACCGATCCACGTTTCTTGATTAAGTTATTTGAACAAGAAATTCCCGAGGTATTTGACGGATTGATATTGGTAAAAAAAGCTGCTCGTATTCCGGGCGAAAAAGCCAAAGTCGCCGTTGAGTCACTCGATGACCGCATCGATCCGGTAGGCGCATGTGTGGGAATGAAAGGAAGTCGCATTCACGGCATCGTTCGCGAATTGGGCAACGAGAACATCGATGTGATTAATTTCACCAACAACATGAACCTGTTCATTACCCGTGCGTTGAGCCCCGCGAAAGTCACATCAATCAACATTGACGAAGACAACAGTCGCGCCGAGGTATTCCTCAATGCCGATCAAGTATCTTTGGCTATTGGTAAAAATGGGTACAACATCCGTCTTGCTGGTATGCTCACCGGCTACGAAATTGACGTATATCGCGACAATGAGGAGGAGGAAGACGTCATCTTGAGCGAATTTGACGATGAAATCGAAGATTGGGTGATTGATGAACTGCGCGCCATCGGGTGTGATACCGCCAAGAGTGTACTGAAATACTCTGTAGATGAGCTGGTAGAGCGCACCGACCTTGAAGAAGAAACTGTTAGAGAAGTGTACGCAATTTTCAAAAGGGAATTTGAAGAATAATAGTACCTTCGCAACCAAGAGATAAGAACCGTAAAAGATCGCAATGAGTAAGGCTCCACAGCGTTTATCCAAAGTAATTAGAGAACTCAACATCTCGTTGACACGTGCCGTTGACTTTTTAAAGTCAAAGGACGTAGAACTTGATGCAAATCCCAATGTGAAGATCAACGAAGATGTTTACAACATGTTGGTGGATGAGTTTGAGTTGGATAAGACCAAAAAAGAAAAATCTGAGCAAGTAAGCCAGCAAAAGAAAGAGGAGAAGGAGATTCTCAAAGCTAAAGACGAACCCAAAGACAATGTTGTTAAAGCAAAGTCTGAGGGATTGAGTGGCCCAAAAACGGTTGGCAAGATCGATCTCGATGCGTTAAACAAGCCAAAAGCAAAGGCTGATTCCGAACCAAAGGCTGATGAGGATAAAACCAGTGCTGAGCCAAAAGAAGTCAAAACGGCTGAAACCAAAGAGCCGCAACCGAAAAAAGCAGAGGCTACGCCGGTTAAAGACGACGTTAAAAAGGAGCCTGTAGCAGAGGAAAAAACACCTACCGCAACGCCTGCCAAAGCAGAACAACCTTCGGAAGATGACACAAAGGCTGCAACTGAAGACATCAAAAAAGAGGCTGCTAAGGATAAGTCGGCTAAAGCAACCAAAAAAGAAACTGCTAAGACAACAGATTCACCAGAACCTGTAGCCAAAGAAGAAAAGACTGAGGTCACCAAAAAAGAAGACCCTAAGCCGGAAGCGAAAACGCAAGAGCCAGAGGCCAAAGAGGCTCCCAAAAGCGAAAAAACAGAAAAAGCACCTTCATCGGAAGAGAAGGCGGCAGAGCAGGATGAAAAAACAAGTGCAGATTCGACGGAGGAAAACGTCGATGGTCGCATCAAGACGCAGTACAAAAAATTATCCGGCCCTAACTTCACCGGACAAAAAATTGACTTAGATCAGTTCAAGAAAAAGAAGAAAGTAGCGTCGTCTAGCGGCCAACCAGACAAGAAAAAAGCCGATGAGGCGGCCGACAAAAAGAAGCGTCGCCGCATTCGTAAAGACGTAAAACCGGGCGCTGCAAGACGCGGTGGTGGTTCGCAAAACAAGGGTCGCAAAGGCACCCCAACGCCGGAACTCACCGAAGAGCAAATTCAAAAGCAAATCAAAGAAACACTGGAAAAGCTCACCGGTGGCAAAAAGTCCAAAGGATCCAAATTCCGTCGCGCGAAGAAAGAAGAGCGCCGCGAACAGGAGGCCATGGAACAGATGCAACAAGACGAGCAAAGCAGTGTATTGAAAGTGACGGAGTTTGTTACCGTTGGTGAATTGGCCACGATGATGAACAAACAGCCCACAGACATCATCATGACCTGTATGCAGCTCGGGCTGATGGTAACCATGAATCAGCGCTTAGACGCGGAAACGCTCACCATTGTTGCCGAAGAATACGGCTTTAAGGTGGAGTTTGTGAGCGCCGAAGTTACCGACATGATTGAAGATGAAGACGTAGACGCGGAAGAAGACATGACACCACGTCCGCCCATCGTCACCGTTATGGGTCACGTTGACCACGGTAAAACATCATTACTTGACTACATTCGCGAAGCCAACGTCATTGCCGGTGAAAGCGGTGGTATTACCCAGCACATCGGTGCGTACTCCGTTGAGCTCGATGGTGGTCAAACCATTACATTCTTAGATACACCGGGTCACGAAGCCTTTACCGCCATGCGTGC
>SKIJ01000142.1 GCA_007116495.1 Cryomorphaceae bacterium
AGTCCAAGCAGCAGGATTCCGGCTGTGGTGATGATGATCCTAAGTATCATGCGAAGTCTCCCAGAAAGACGGTGTGTCAAAGTCCAGCAAAACTATAACACTTTTTTGTATATTGGCAATGATACTAAAAATTTTATAAAATTGAGAAACTAATTTTTAAATGATAGGATTTATTAATGAGTTTCGAACAATTAAATGTAAAAATTAAAAATTTTTGCGATGAGCGGGATTGGTCTCAATTTCATGATCCAAAAAATTTAGCAATCTCTCTTCAGTTAGAAGCTTCTGAAGTTTTAGAATTATTTCAATGGACTAAAGATAATAAGATACAAGAAGGGAAAGAAGCAGAGTTGGCAGATGAGCTTGCTGATGTACTTTATTGGCTAATTATGCTTTCAAATCACTATGATTTAGATTTACTGGAAGCGCTTGAGAAAAAGATGGTTAAAAATGAACAGAAGTACCCTATTGATAAGGTCAAAGGTAGCTCTGCTAAGTACAACGAACTGTAATTATTATGTCGAAAATAAAGACATTTCCATTTTCAGAAGATCATTTCAAAGATATTCGAGCATATCATTTTGGCCAAAACTGGCCTACCGTATATCTAATTGAAGGTGGTCGCGAGGCTTATGTAGGTCAGTCGACTGACGTATTTCACCGAAGCCAGCAACACTATAAGCTCCCAGAACGAAAAAAGCTAAAAAATGTTCATTTAATTTCAGATGAGGAATTTAACTTATCCGCATCATATGATATTGAAGCACTGCTTATTCAATACATGGCTGCAGATGGTAAGTACACACTACAAAATGGTAATGGGGGATTAAAGAATCATAATTACTATGATCGAGTTAAGTACCAGTCAAAGTTTGAAAAATTATGGGAACACCTTCGAGATAGTGGTTTGGCACAACATACGCTTGATTTCATCAAGAACACAGATTTATTCAAATACTCACCCTATAAATCACTAACTGAAGATCAGTTAATGGTGGCGGAAAGTATTGTAGAGGATATAGTAAAGCAGAAAGCTTCAAGATTTTTGGTTCACGGAAAACCAGGGACTGGCAAAACAATACTTGCTACATATCTATTTAAATATCTACAAGAAAATGAAAAAACCAAGCAATTAAAAATTGGTTTAGTAATACCTATGGCATCGCTCCGAGGCACGATCGCAAAAGTATTTGGCAGTATTAAAGGTCTTAAAGCAAACATGGTGCTAGGTCCTAATGATGTAGTAAAAGAAAAATATGACTTGCTCATAGTTGACGAATCACACCGACTGCAACGCCGTAAAGGGATTATGGGTTATGGGGCATACGATGAAGTAAATAGAAAACTTGGACTACAGAGGGATGCTACGCAGCTAGACTGGATTATCAAAAGTTCGAAGTATCAGATATTCATGTACGATGAGTTTCAGAGCGTCAAGCCAGCCGATGTAAGGATGGAAGATTTCAGTAAATTATCTAAGAAGGAATACACACTTACTACTCAGATGCGTATTGGAGCAGGAGATGCCTTTGTGAATTTTATCGATGAAGTTTTCTCTGGCCAGTCTCCTACAGAAGTTGAGTTTAATAACTACGAGTTTAAACTTTTTACAAGTATTGATGAGATGATTCATGCTATTAAGCAAAAAAACAAAGAAGAAGGTCTTGCCAGGTTAGTTGCTGGATATGCTTGGCCATGGCATACAAAACCTGGTACACCAAACACTCAAGATTGCGATATTGAAATAGAGGGTATAAAATTAATTTGGAACTCAACAATGAGAGATTGGGTTAATTCTCCGAATGCAATAAATGAAGTGGGGTGTATTCATACAATTCAGGGGTATGACTTGAATTATGTGGCCGTCATTATTGGTCCAGAATTTGGATACAATTCTAAGAGAGACGAATTTGTAGTTAATCGTGAACATTATTATGACAAAAATGGTCGCAATGGTATCACTGATCCTGCCGAACTTGAGTTGTACATAAAGAACATCTACAAGACCTTGCTAACCAGAGGTATCAAAGGAACATACATGTATATTGTAGACGACCAGCTACGTAAGTATTTTAAAAATTTAATAACCGGTGACGTTGCTAGTGTAGATGGATTTGAAAATTATAGTGATGATTTCGTTGAGTCTCCGTATGTTGAAGCTACCGTATCACTCCCACTATATGACTCAATTGGGTGTGGGGAAGTAGCCTACGCTGATCCAAATTCAGTAGAACAAATAGATGTTCCAGCTTCACTGGTTAGTAAGGGTGCTAAGTATTTTGTACTTCGTACTTCTGGAGATTCCATGAATAAAATCGGCATCAACGATGGCGACTTGATTCTTTGTCAAAAGAATTACCAAGCTTCTTCTGGCAGTATTGCAGTTGTTTTAATTGGTGAAGATGCCACGTTGAAAGAAATACGCTATGAGGAAGATGGTCTTGTATTAATACCTCGTTCAAACAATCTAGTTCATAAAGAGCAAAAACTTATTGAAGGTGACGAATTCAAGGTTTTGGGTGTATTCATAAAAAAAGTTAATTAATGTCACTTAAAAGATGACAAAAAATAACCCTAGCTAAAAACTAGCGAATAAATATCGTGATAATTGGTAAACTCTTGGTTTGTGGTAAGTAAACTTATTAGCTAGACTTAAGCAGGTTGAAGAGATGGTGGCTGAGTGAGGTTGTTTTATATGTATTTTGCAAAAAACCCGCCATTTCTTATAGAAATGGCGGGTTTTGGTATGATTTGTGTGTGATACAATCATAATAAACTAATTTATTATGGATTTACGGTTAAACGTAGGTTTAATTTCAAAATATACTAACAAAAGTCAAGTTGCACGAGTTTTGACTGAAGACTGGGTTTTGAGAGAAATATATTGTCCTAGTTGCGGTGAGAATAGAGAAGGATATGAAAACAATAAACCTGTAGCAGATTTTTGCTGTAAATCTTGCTTTGAGGATTTTGAATTAAAAGCGAAAGTTGGAAAAATAGGGAAGAAAGTTTCTGCTGGATCATACGAAATGATGATTCAACGTATAGGTTCTAAAGAAAAACCTAATTTCTTTTTTATGGGATACCAAAACCAGGTTTGGGTAGTTTCTGATTTTTTTGTTGTCCCAAAACATTTTTTTGTTCCTGGAATAATTGAAAAACGTAAAGCACTAAGTGATAATGCAAAGCGCGCTGGATGGATTGGTTCAAATATTCTCTTTTCTCAAATTCCACAAGCAGGCAAAATTTTTTACATAAAAAATGGTGAAAAAACAAAAAAGAGTTTTGTTCTGAAAAAATGGCAGAAGACTGTCTTTTTAAAGCAAATTAGAAATAATGAATCTAAAGGTTGGATTTTAGATATTATTCAATGTATAGAAGGCTTAGAAAAAGACGTTTTTTCGTTGCAAGATATATATCAGTTCGAAACAGTGCTTGCTCAACTCCATCCAAGTAATACTCATATCAGGCCAAAAATTCGTCAGCAATTACAAATTCTCAGATAAGTTGTACGCTGACAACCCTAACTTAAAAGGTCGAGTAAGTGAAGCAGAAGAAAAAGTTATTGGGACCAAGGTTTTCGACGTAATGCCAGAGGTCTTCTTCGACGAAAAACCAATCACAGGTGAATTTGCCTGTATCTATGGAAGAAAAAATGAAGGTAGAATCATAAAATGGTCTAAACGTGAGTATTACTCTAATCATCCTGACTTTGATAAATGGAAAGTTTTTTTGACCAAGTCCAGCGGGAGCGGAACTCTGGGTGAAATATTGAGTAAGCCTGTTTTAGGTGAGCCGGGCAGTGGCGCAACACAAACTTTTATTTCTTTCGGTAATTTTGGAAGCAAAAAAGAGGCGCAAAATTGTTTGAAATATATACAATCAAAATTTTGCAGAATTATGCTCGGAACCTTAAATGTTACACAACACAATCCGAAAAACACCTGGAGGAATGTCCCACTTTAAAACTTCACCAGTAAGTCTGATATAGATTGGACCAAGTCAATTGCAGAAATTGATAAACAGTTATACAAAAAGTACGACCTAGATCAAGGGGAGATCGACTTCATTGAGACAAATGTACAGCCTATGACATAATAGGTGTATATGGCAGTCCCTAAAATAGATATTCTTGAAAATATCCTCCGTCGCACTGGGTCTATTTTAGATATTCTCCTGCTGGATAGAACTACCAAAAAGAACATTTTGTGGGGGACTGATTCCTACGAACAGCTTGGTAAAGAGTACGAGGCAAAAAAGTGCATCAAGCCAGAGCTCGTAACTGGCAAGCGTGGGCTGTTGATCCAGCCTCGGGCTGCGAAGAATCTGGAAGAGCAGCAGCGACGCACCAAAGAAAAAGCCGAGGTATTTACACCACTGAGTGTTGTAGATCAGATTAATAAAGCAGTGGAAGGGAAGGGTTTACCAAAAAAAAGTGAGTGGCAGGATTATGTACGCGAGCTCAAGCTAGAGATATCGTGCGGGGAAGCGCCGTTCATTGTTAGTCGGTATAATCCCACTGCTCACACAGACAAGATTATCACTATTAAGAACCGAGTAGGTTTCTTAGATAGAAAGCTTTGGGTAGTATCGAAGTACTGCGATACACCAAAAGAATGGCTGTATTGGGCTAAGGAGGCATTTAAGGCAAGTTATGGCTATGAGTGGCAAGGAGATAATGTGCTCTTAGCACGTGAGAACCTACTTTTTACACTCATTGACTACTACGAAG
>SKIJ01000073.1 GCA_007116495.1 Cryomorphaceae bacterium
AAGAGGCAACGGAGTAATTGGTCATTGGTTCAGTTTCTGTTTGCCCTGTTTGTATGCTCATCAGCCCAAGCGTACTCCCTCCTTCTTTACCCAAAAGGCGCACCCCTCCCAACATTGGAACAGGATTTCTATTTTCATCCAGCCCGATTCGCCTACTGTAGAATGGTATGATGCGGTTACCACCAAAACCAAAGTCAAAGTAATCGGCACCTTCTAAGAAAAACTCCCGTAATTCCGGAAAAAAGAGCGGAAATCGCTCGAGGTTAATCTGCTCTTGGTCACTTTCTACTTCGGCAAAGTCCGTATTAACCGTTACGTTGAGGCGATAGGTTGGTGACAATAAATAATTGACATCACCCCCACCGTTAAAACTGCCGGTAAACGGATTGCCGCCCACATTGTCTGCAACGTTGGTTGTCCCCCCAATTCCGTATGGTTTGAACTCAACAAACTTTCGATTGCTAAGTCGATCTAAGCCCGTAAGATACCCGGCTCGATTGACTTGCTCTATACGTGAATCTCGTGACCACCCCTGCCAAAACACCTGTTCACGTTTACGCACAATATTTCTCTCTACGTTAAATCCCCAAACGCGTTCTCCCTCCTTATCATTTCTAAATTTTAATGTTGAAAGCGGTATTTCAAACTCGGCAAACCAGCCTTGGCCGTTGCGGGTAACGCGAACGTCCCATACGCCGTTCCAGAAACGGTTTACCGAACTTCCATTGTCAAATACCTGCAAATCTGCCCGAGCGCCATTTGGATTGACAATGAATAAAAAGCCATTTCGCTTGTCGTTGTAGGTATCAATAATAATTTTGACGTGGTCGTCAAGGGCTTCTGCAAAGTCGCGCTTCATTTCCTTGGCCACGACTTTTTCCGGCTCGCTGTCGTAGCACCAAACGCCTATGTAAAGATTTCTATCGTTATATACCACGGCGACCTCTGTTCTTTCCGAGGCGGGCTTACCTTCTTCCAGTTCTCTTTGCGTGAAATTTGAAATGCGACCGGCCATTTGCCATGCAGGCTCGTTGAGCTTGCCGTCCATCGACATAGGCTCATCGGTATAATACGCATTCAAATTGTTGGGTCGACTGATTTGTGCATTCAACTTTCCAATGCATACCGATAGCACAAATAAGTATAGCAGATGTTTACGCA
The DNA here is from genome assembly GCA_007116495.1 of Cryomorphaceae bacterium. GTDB lineage: Bacteria > Bacteroidota > Bacteroidia > Flavobacteriales > Schleiferiaceae > CSBr16-58. Next base: position 1,162 of record SKIJ01000073.1, read on the forward strand.
TGGTCATTTATAACCTCTTCCATTTGTCGAGGGGTGGCGTCTGATCAATAAAATTAAATACAGGTGTGTGTTCCATACAGATACCATCTCTCTTCAAAAAGGTTTGCAAAAATATGATTTTTTGGCACAAAAAAAAGCCGCGTCTGCGGCTTTTAAAACGATTTGTGTTTACTTCAATATTAACCGACTGAAACCAATTCAATCTTAAATATCAAATCCTTCCCGGCTAAAGGGTGATTTGCATCTAACACGATGGCGTCCTCTTTAATTTCCTTTACGGTAACGGGCATTGGTTGACCGTCAGGGCGGGTAACCGCCAACTGTTGACCAATTTCAGGATTGATTTCTGGTGGCACATTGCTCTTGGGAACTTCAATAACCATATCTTCACGGGGCTCGCCATAAGCTTCAGCACTGGGAATGTTGATTTCGGCTTTTTCGTCCCCTACGTTCATTCCCAACACGGCATTTTCAAAACCGGGAATCATTTGGCCTTGACCAATAGTGAACTCAATGGGATCTTTTCCAACAGAACTATCGAAAACGGTTCCATCAGTAAGCGTTCCAGTGTAATGTACTTTTACGGCGTCTCCGCTTTTAGCTACAGACATACAATTGTGTTTTAAGTCTAAATTACGTTGATTTTCAACGTTTATTGCGCGTGCAAATGTACAAAAAAATATGGTACCTTTGTAAGTATGATTAAAGTCCATTTTTCTCTCATTCTTGTGCTGTTTAGCACAGTCCTCTTTGCTCAAACACGCTTTCCCGTTGTTGAGGTAGCATCTGCACGGGTAGCCTCTCACAAAATTGGTCCTTGCGAACCGTCTATTGCCATACATTATAACAGTCCGGACACCATCGTCATTGGCACAGTTCTCAACGGCTACCACTATTCACACGACGGTGGCAAGCATTGGCAAACAGATACGCTGAAATCGCCTTATGGCGTATGGGGCGATCCGGTGGTGATCTCCGATACCAACGGTCATTTCCACTATTTTCACTTGTCTGACCCCACAGAAAAAAACTGGCGCAGCGACTCCATCCTCGACCGAATCGTTTGTCAGACCTCTACCGATGGCGGTGTTAGCTGGAACGACGGATCGTATATGGGACTCAACTACCCAAAACAACAAGACAAAGAGTGGGCAACGCTTGAACCGGAGACCAATACCCTTTATGTAACCTGGACACAATTCGATAAATACAAAAGTCCAAAGCCCGAAGATGAGAGTCACATCATGTTTTCTAAGTCTACCGATGGCGGAAAGACTTGGACAGATGCCAAACAAATCAGTACCGTTGGCGGTGGCTGCATGGACGACCGATTCACAGCTGAAGGCGCTGTTCCTACCGTTGGCGTTGATGGAAGCATCCACGTGGTGTGGTCAAGACACGATACCTTATGGCTATCAACTTCCGAAGATGGCGGAAATAATTTTTCTAATGAACGCGCCATCGCTCCGCATCGCAACGGATGGCGTATGGCCATACCAGGCGTGCCACGCGCCAATGGATTCCCCATCATCGTTAACGACAGAAGTCAGGGCGAGCGCCACGGCAACCTATACGTCAATTGGGCCGAACAAGTCGATGGCGCTACCGACGTTTACTTTATGCGCTCAACCAACAACGGCAAAACTTGGAGCAAGCCACGAAGAGTAAGCAACGACACCAGCAACACCCACCGCTTTTTTACCTGGATGGCCATCGACCCGGACGACGGTACGCTTTACGTGGTTTATTACGACCGCCGCCATTACCGGGATGCACAAACCGATGTTTACCTGTCGTGGTCAAAAGATGGCGGAAAAACCTGGAAAGAAGAGCGGATCAGTGAAAAACCATTTACCCCCGTTCAAGATTTCTTCTTCGGCGATTACAACCACATCGACGTTCGTCACGGCATCATTCGCCCGGTGTGGACCGCCATGGAACAAGAAGAAGGCAAATTGAAAATTTACACATCACCAATCAACACAAAAGACTTAGAATGAGCAAGCGTCAATTACTACTGGTAAGTACATCCAAAATCCACGGACAAGGCTACATGGCCTATTTGCGCGATGAATTGCGTACGTTTTTTCGCAATGTAAATACGGTTACGTTTGTGCCATTTGCTCGTCCCGGAGGCATTTCTCACGATGAATACACGCAAATTGCCAGAGATGGTTTTGCACCGGCCGGCATCGACATCAAAGGTGTACACGAAGGCAATTATTTGGAAAACATCATAAATGCCGAGGCCATATTTGTTGGCGGTGGCAACACCTTTGTGCTCACGAAAACCATGCATGAAGAAGGATTATTAGACCCCATTCGCAAACGCGTAAGCGAAGGCATGCCCTACATGGGATCAAGTGCGGGAACCAATCTCGCAGGACTTACCGTGGGTACGACGAACGACATGCCCATTGTATGGCCGCCATCGTTGGAAGCGCTGCAGTTGATTGATTTCAACATCAACCCCCACTACCTCGACCCCGACCCCGACAGCAAACACATGGGCGAAACCCGTGAAACCCGCATCAAGGAATTCCATCATTTCAACGAGCAATTGGTACTCGGGTTGCGCGAAGGTAGTTGGTTAAACATCCAAGGAGAGGAAATAACCCTAAAAGGAACGCATCACGCGCGATTGTTTAGAAAAGGGAGAAAACCAGAGGAATTGGCACCGGGTGTTATAACCAGATTATTGTAGACACGCTGTACGCTGTAGAGACGTAAAATTTTACGTCTCTACGTCTCTACGTTCTACGTGTAAACAATTTATTAATTCCGGACCTGTTTCCGTTTTTTAACCTCCAAATGCATGGCCACCAATATGGCCGTAAACATCCAAAAGGGAACAGCCAATTTATCGGTATCCAAGAAATTGTTTAATAATCCGTGGGTCATATACGTAATCAAACCCAGCAACAACCCTAATGCAAATTGTTTGTCTCTTCTATTGTGTACATGTTTCCAAACCTGCTGACCGGTATACAGAATACTCACAAATAAGACAATCACGAGCAGCATACCCGGAATGCCTCGTTCGGCCATAGGGCCAATGTATTCGCTGTGTGCATTGCCAACTTCCCCAAAATTGGTGCTGATGACCGTTTTTGAAGAAGATCGCTGAAAAGGTGCGTATTCAAACATATACGTTCCGGGACCAAAGCCGGTTAGTGGACGATCTTTGGTCATCAACCAGGCCGATTCCCATCGGTTCAAGCGCTCGAGATTGCTCACATCGGTAGAAATATTGGCCATAGACTTGATATGCTGCGTGAGGTCTGAGGAACTTACATCTTCGTTTTTAGACAAATAATCAACTATTTGCATTCTAAACAACCCCAATAAAGACAGCGATACAAGCGCAAATCCCGTCAATACATACCAGCGAATCTTCAATTTTAATACAACAAAAGCCAGGACCGCTACAAATACACTCAACCAAGCCGCACGACTGGCGGATAAAAACAAGGCTACCAGTAAAAACACCAAAGCCAGTAATGACATCAATCGGTGCTTTTTAGTCGATTCCACATCGGT
>SKIJ01000072.1 GCA_007116495.1 Cryomorphaceae bacterium
AGAACTTTTGCCATATCGGTTTATTGGTATGAAATTTGAAGATTTAATAACGTAGTGCAAAGCTACGTGAAACAACCCTTTTAAACGCCTAAGTAATGAAAAAATTGATGACCATAATGATGTTGGCATTAGTGATTGTAGGCTGTCGTTCTAAAAACGACATTGTATCTAATCACCTTGATGACGGCATCTATTACAACCCTGGATACAGCGCCCCTTCGGTTGGCGCAACCAATGGCTTAACCGCTAGTGGTAATAACGAACAAAGTGAAATTTACGATGACTATTACGACCCGGAATTCCGTGAGCGCTCTCGCGATGCGAACAGTTCTCGCCCAGGCGGTGGTGGTGCTGTAGTAAATAATTACTACGGCGGCATGGGCATGGGCATGCACCCTGGCATGGGCTGGGGAATGCAACCCGGTTTTGGCTTTGGCATGGGTTATGGAATGGGCATGGGCTACGGTATGAGCATGCGCTGGGGTATGCGTCCTTGGGGTATGATGCACCCTTGGGGCATGCACCCAATGGCTATGTACGACCCATTTTTCTACGATCCGTTTATGATGCGCCCTTGGGGAATGGGAATGGGTTACGGTATGGGCTTTCATAGTTATAATGCAGGTTTCCGTCATGGTGCTATGTGGGGTGCCGGATACGATTACGCTCCTGTTCGCCGCTCTAATTTTGCCGGCACACGCCCCGGCCGATCTGGTTACGGAACAATGCCTGGCGGTGTACAGCGTCGAACCATTAACACAGCGCCTCGTTCTTCCTCAATCGCTCGTGATCGCACATCTGTTAGCGCGCGTTATCCCCAAACAACAGGAAGTAATCGCGTTGGACAATCGCGCTCTAGTACGCGTACAGCCGGTACAACTCGTGAAGGTGTAAGCAGTTTACGCAACACAACAACAAACCGCTCAACTGCAGCAACCCGTGGTTCATCTTTTAATCGCGCTACCAATTACAGCGACCTGGCACGTTCTAATGTATCTCAGCGCAATGCAGCAACAAGTCGCAACAATTTTATGCACACTCCTTCGCGCTCTGCAGCGCGTTCTGCTCAAACAAGTGCAACGCCTTCTGCTCGAAGTGCTTCTCCGAATACGAGAAATGCTTCCCCGACGAGAACAACGTCGCCTAGTCGAACCATTGCACCAAGTAGCAGACAACGCTCAGCAACACCATCGCGTGGAAGCAGTCCTTCTAGAGGTACAATGCAGCGTGCTCCTTCTCGTAGCAATTACAATCCACCTGCTCGAACAGCACCCTCACGTGCTACGCCTTCAAGACGTGCAACACCCAGCCGCTCGATGCCAAGTCGTAGTACTCCATCTAGAAGTGTAAGTCCTTCGCGAGGTGTGAGTCCAAGCCGTTCAGCATCCCCTAGTCGCGGTGGCAGCATGCGCTCAGCGCCTTCAAGAGGTGGAAGTATGCGATCTAGCCCCTCACGTGGCGGTGGCGGACGCGGTGGACGTCGATAAACATTGATACCACATTCCCCGTATTTCTGCGGGGAATGTTTTTTTACCTAATACATTATTAGAAATGACATTAAAACAAATGTTACTGGCTGTAGGAGTTGTTTCATTTTCTTTAGGCGTTAACGGTCAGTCTGTAATGGAAATGCACATGTTTAGCCGGTATCAAAACCTTGGCACAGCAAGAAGCGCCGGAACAGGAGGTGCCTTTTCCGCTTTAGGGAACGACTTTTCATCTATATCCATAAATCCGGCTGGGGCCGGTGTGTTTCGCAAAGAACAAATCGATGTAAGTGTTGGGATTTTCTCAAACTCTGCAACCACACGTTTTGGCGGAGAAACTATAGAATCACCTTCTCAAAACGGATTAACCTTCACCAACTTTGGTAAGGTTTGGATGATCAACCAAGAACGTGATCGCAGCTCGAGTTTTGCACTTACCGTGAATCAGAATATGTCGTTTCGTGAAGAGTATAGAGGTTTGGGGTTTGCTGAAGATCCCTCAGGTGAGATTTTTGAGCCTGGAGATTTCTACGATGAAATTACCGATCGAAACATTAGAGGGACGCAATACGACGTTGGCCTTACCTTAGGGTTTAACGAAGGCTATAAATGGTACTACGGCTTTGGCGTGGGAATTCCAATAAGCAGCTTTCAGCAAAACTATGTCAACGATCAGCAACTGCTTGATATAAATGATGATATTGTTGGCACGAGCATCTACGACGAATTTATTGACGTTGCCGGAATCGGAATTAACGCGCGCGCAGGTGTGATATACCGTCCTATACCCGCTCTGCGTATCGGTCTATCTGCACAATCTCCTACAGCCCACTCTTTCAACGGGGAATTTGACTTCACACTCCGCGATGACGGAGTACTTTCAACCGGTGATAATATTGGAGGATTAAACCCAAACTACCGTTATACCATGTACACTTCAGGACGTTTAAATGCAGGAATTGCTTATGTGTTTAGACGATTTGGCTTGATTAGCATCGACTACGATTACATGAACCCCAGCTGGGGTTCTTACGGTGGCAGAAACTTGGATGGCGACTTACAATCGGATGTTGATCGAGCTAATGATGCAATAGATAACGACCTTCAGCCCATGCACTTTGTACGCGCTGGTACTGAAATTCGCCTTGGAGATTTTTTTATACGTGGTGGGTATTCTTTTACCACCAGCGGATTGGTTAATGACTACCAAGCTACGCAAACCGTTGGCAACCACCTTGGCTTTGGGTATCAAGGCGAAAAAATTGGGATCAACCTAAGTCTCGTTAGTTTTACAAACACTACCGGAGAGTTTTCATTTGATACGCAAGCCATCCCAAATCCCTTTCTCATAGACCGAAATCGGACTATGTTTACCATTGGCCTTACGATCCTGCAGTAATAAAAAGGTTAAGAATATAACCATAAACCAATAACGCAACAAAGTTGCATTATTTAGCAAATAAGGCTGGGAATATTGATTCTCATGTCTATTTTTGTCGCATGGAAAATGAATGGTTTGCCACTTGGTTCAATACCCCTTATTACCACCTGCTCTACCGCCATCGAGACCTGAACGAAGCCCGTTCATTTATCGACCAGTGGTTGAAAAAACACCCTCTGCCGGTCAATAGCCATTTACTTGACCTCGCCTGCGGAAGAGGTCGACACGCTGTTCAATTGGCCGATAACGGTTATCGCGTTACCGGTATTGACCTCTCAGAAGAAAACATTGTTTTTGCCGATAAACACTTCGCACGAGAAGGACTTTCGTTTGTCCAGGGCGATATGCGCCACAACCTCGGCTCAGAAACATACGATGCCGTTGTCAACCTCTTTACCAGCTTTGGCTATTTCGATACCCAAAAAGAGAATCAACAAGTATTCGACAATATTCATAAAGCGCTGAAAAAAGGTAGTGTATTCCTGTTCGACTACCTCAACCCCAATGCACTTTCACAGATTAACACTGACCCCGAAATTAAAGTCATCGATGGTGTGCAATTTGACATACAACGACGAATCGATGGTGAATACGTTATTAAAACCATTCATGTAAGTGATAAAGACAGTATCCATACTTTTTACGAAAAAGTAAAACTCATTTCCCCGGAAACGTTCCGAGATATGCTTAAATCTTCTGGTTTTACCATTGAGCGTGAATGGGGCGACTACCAACTTTCTGCATTACATACCGATAGCTCACCGCGCTACATTACTCTTGCACGTAAATGATATTTAAAACCGTCATTCTCATCGCCTCTGTAATGGTAGGCGCGCTCATTGCCAATTGGTTTAGACACGGTAATCCGTCGAGACTAAAAATTCTCTTGGCCTTTAGTGGCGCCTATCTATTAGCACTGGCCATGATGCACCTTCTACCGGAAATCTTTACGCATCAAGAACACGATCACAGTCACGACCACGCACACGGTCACCACCACAACCCCCTACCCGGCCTTTTGGTTATGCTGGGATTTCTATTTCAAGTTATCTTGGAAATGATCTCGCATGGAGTGGAACACGGACATGCCCACAAGGAACTCAAACGTCCGCGACACAACATACCACTTGCAGCCATGCTAAGTTTATGCCTACACGCATTTATTGAAAGTATTCCCATTGGCACACAACTTCACGTTCCCGAGATCAGCAACAAACTCTTCTGGGGAATCGCGTTGCACCACATTCCTGTAGGCGTGGTTTTGTTTTCACTGCTGAGAGAACGCAAATTATCACTCCCTACCACTTACGGATTACTACTGCTGTTTGCCATCATGGCGCCACTGGGTATGGTTACCGGACAGTTTTTACCCGACATCCACCAAATCAACATGTACGCTACGGCATTTGTAGCTGGTATTTTCTTGCATATCTCCACCACCATTCTGTTTGAAGCCAGTGAAGATCACCGGTTTAATTTGGTGAAGATTGCTTCAGTGGTGGTGGCCATTATCGTAGCGTGGATGTTTTCTATTTAAAATGCCAACAATTCCTCCATCGCTTTTTCTATGCGGACGTTGGCCAAAAACCCTTTTTCCAATATGCCTGAAAATGGAACCGGGGTATCTTCACTGCCTAGGCGCATGACGGGCGCATCGAGTTCGCGGAAACAGTTTTGCGAAATGCGGGCCGATATTTCTGCACCGAAACCGCCGGTGGTGCAGTCTTCATGTAACACCAATAC
>SKIJ01000037.1 GCA_007116495.1 Cryomorphaceae bacterium
AAACCGGAAGTGCTATCTACGTTTGATTTCATTTACGAAGCCATAGGAAAGCCCAGCTACATGTAAACAAAAAACCCCAATTACTTTAAAAGGCAATTGGGGTTTTTAATATGTTTGGGATGTTTACCCTACAGCACGAAGTTTTTCCAATGTATAGCGTTCAAATTTTGACTCCGCGTACTCCTTGGTCAATGTAAATGACCCTTCATCGGTGCCCGGTAGGTCAAACATGGCATCGGTTAGAATGGCTTCGCAAATTGAGCGAAGTCCTCGCGCTCCTAAATTAAACTCCATTGCTTTTTCAACAATGTAATCCAGTGTTTCGTCGGGAATGGTCAACGCAATGTCATCCATGGCAAACAGCTGCTGATATTGTTTTGTAATGGCGTTTTTAGGCTGTGTAAGGATATCTCTTAATGCCTCTTTATCCAACGGATTTAAATACGTGAGAACCGGCATTCGTCCTATAAGTTCCGGTATAAGGCCAAAGCTCTTTAAATCCTGTGGGGCAACGTAAGAAAGCAAGTTGTCTTTATTCACAGTATGTGCCTCGACCTTGTGGTTTTGAAAACCCACCGAACTGGTGTTAAGTCGACGTGCGATGTGTCGTTGAACACCGTCGAATGCACCACCGGCAATGAATAGAATGTTTGAGGTATCGATTTCTACAAACTTTTGATCCGGATGCTTGCGACCACCTTGGGGGGGGACATTTACCTTAGCTCCTTCCAAAAGTTTGAGCATGGCTTGTTGCACACCCTCTCCTGATACATCTCTTGTGATGGAGGGATTGTCGCTTTTTCGCGCCACCTTGTCAACTTCATCGATGAATACAATACCTCGCTCGGCTGCACTGACGTCGTAGTTCGCCGCTTGCAACAAACGCGATAAGATGCTTTCCACATCTTCACCTACATATCCGGCTTCGGTGAGTATTGTGGCGTCAACGATTGTAAACGGGACTTGGAGATAACGCGCAATGGTTCGTGCAAGGAGCGTTTTACCGGTGCCCGTTTCACCCACCATCATTATGTTGGACTTGTCGATTTCAACCTCTTCCTGCACTTTGTACTGCAGGCGCTTGTAATGGTTGTAGACGGCCACTGACAACACCTTTTTTGCTTCATCTTGACCAATAACGTACTGATCGAGGTGTTCTTTGATGTCTTTCGGACGTACGTCGTTGAAGTCACCTGTAAATGCATCACCGGCACTACTATCTTCCAGTTCTTCACTGATGATGTTATACGCTTGGGTAATGCACTGATCGCAGATATGTGCATTTATGCCTGCAATCAACATTTTAGTATCTTTCTTTTCGCGTCCGCAAAACGAACAACTCATATATGGTTTTTTACTCATGTTGTGGTGTGCTAATGGTCGATGAAAAGGTAATCAAAACTACATTCACTGTACATTCAATAATACAAATGTAAGTAAATTTTTAGACAGACACTATTTAGCGCGTTTGCTCTTCAAAACCTCATCAATCATTCCATATTCCAATGCCTCTTGAGCAATCATCCAGTAGTCGCGATCGCTGTCGTTTTCTACTTTTTCAAAAGACTGCCCTGAATGCGATGAAATGATCTCGTAAAGCTCCTTTTTCAATTTCAATATCTCACGTGCAGTGATTTCAATATCCGACGCTTGACCTTGAGCACCACCAAGCGGTTGGTGAATCATCACGCGTGAATGTGGTAGAGCGGTACGTTTGCCTTTTTCACCGGCGCAGAGAAGTACGGCAGCCATAGATGCAGCAATACCGGTACAAATGGTTGCAACATCCGGGGATACGACCTGCATGGTATCGTAAATTCCCAATCCGGCGTATACAGACCCCCCGGGTGAGTTGAGGTAGATTTGAATGTCTTTCTTCGCATCAACCGACTCCAAAAAAAGGAGCTGCGCTTCTACTATATTGGCTACTTGATCGTTGATGGCTGTCCCCAAAAAGATGATGCGATCCATCATCAACCTTGAAAACACATCCATTTGAGCAACATTCATTTGTCGTTCTTCAATGATATACGGGGTCAATGAAGACGTAATGTAGTTGCCAACGTGAAGGCTATTGATGCCGTGGTGTTTAACGGCGTAATGTTCAAATTCTTTTCCGAAATCCATCTGTTTTGTTTTTATGGTAGGTTAAACGTCGCGGTGCAACGCTTTGTTTTGAACGCGGGTATTACTTGGTCGCTTCTTTGATGAATTTATCCCAACTAACCGTCTTGTTCTTTGCCTTTACCTTTTCGTCAAAAAGGCTCGATAAATGACCAATCATCAGTTCATCGACGATGCGTTGACGTTGGTCTTCTTGCTCAAGCGCTTGTTTTGCAATGCCGTCGAGTATGCTGTCCATGTCCTCAGCATTGCCCGGCAGTTGAAACTGTGCTCTTAGTCTGTCTTTCATCGCACTCATGATGGATGCTTCATCAATGATGACCTCGTGTTCACGTAAAATGTGATCGCGGATGAATTGCCATTTGATGGCCGGTAGCATAGCAGGCATTTGCTCAGTAGCCTCTTCTTCGCTCATGCCTTTTTCTCCACTGGTCATAAGCCAACGCTTAAGAAACTCTTCGGGTAGTGTAATGTCCATCTCCATCAGTTTTTCGTATACCTGATTAAAGAGATGTTGACGGGTTTGATTTTCGTAGTCGGACTGAAGTTGTGTGCGGACCTTTTCGCGCATTTCTTCTTCCGTTTTTACGTTGCCTTCACCAAATGCCTTGTCGAAAAGCTCGGTGTTAATGTCGTGGGGAATGAGTTGGCTTATCTTATCGATGTTGAAAACAAAGTGGCGAGCGTCGTCAATCTGGTCTTGCTCAAAGCCTGTTACGGATGCTTCGTTGAAGCCCTCTTTGATGTCTTTGTCGAGGTTCAGAACACCGTTGTCGCCCGATTTCTTTCCGGTCCACGCCTTCGCTGCTTTGTCGGTAAGCGCGCGAAGGGGAAGAGATCCCTCTTTTTCTAAGCGATCGTCACTCTCGGGAAGGGGGTTACCTTTGCTGTCTGCCTGAATGTATTTTCCTTGCAAGAAATCGTCTCTAGAGGCCTCCTCGCGGTCCTCCATGGTGCCGTAGCGTCTGGCAACATTCTCAACTTCCTCGTTGATTGTTTTGTCGTCTATTTCGATGTTCAGACGAGTGATGCCTTTGATTTTTGCCAAATCCACTTCAATGGTTGGTTCCAGTCCAATTTCAAATTCAAAGGTGTGCGGACCGTCGCTGTCCCAATCAATATCGTCGTTGGCAATGGGCACAGGATTGCCGATGATATTGATCTTGTTGTCCATGATGTATTTGTTTACTTCAGTGCTCAACAAGGCGTTGATTTCATCAAATACCAACGGTTTTTCATATTGCTTGCGAATCATTCCCAAAGGCACCTTTCCGGGTCTGAAACCGGGGATGTTCGCTTTTTTACGGTAATCGCGCAGTTTTTCTTCAACCTTGGGTTGGTAATCGTTGCGGTGGACTTCTACGGTAATGACGTCGTGAAGGTCATTTAGTTGACGTTGAGATATATTCATTCTTTTTGGTATGTTTCTAAAAGGTTGGCAAATGTACTAAACCTCTTTGAATTACGCTTTTATTTGCGTCATTATTTACGCTGTTTTATATTATGTCATCGACGTCAAGAACGTTTTGGGGTTGGTACTCGTTTTAAGGGCGAAAATGTTGTGTGCAAAGCGCCCATTACACATGTTAAATCCATTTTTTGCGTTCCTTTGGGTGAACTACTTTTGCGCACATAAAAATAGACGATAAATCCCATGCTTTCAGAACAAGAAATCCAACGCCGTGAGGCACTTAATCGCTTACGTCAGTTAGGCTACGAACCCTATCCCGCCAGCGAATTTAGCGTTACACATACTGCCGAAGAAATTTTAAACGGGTTTGAAACCAACCCGGATGCATTTCAGTCAGTTCGCTTAGCCGGACGGATAATGAGCAAACGCATCATGGGAAAAGCGGCTTTTTCGGATCTTAAAGATCACACCGGACGCGTACAGCTTTATTTTAATCGAGACGAAATTTGTGCTGGCGAGGACAAAACCGCTTACAACGAGGTTTACAAAAAACTAACCGACATTGGCGACTTCCTGGGCGTTCAAGGTGAGGTGTTCAAAACCCGTATGGGAGAAATATCTGTTTTGGTTAAGGAATTTGTGTTCTTGAGCAAAAGTCTTCGTCCTTTGCCCGTGGTTAAAACCGACGCCGACGGTAAAGTGTACGACGCATTTACCGATCCCGAACAGCGTTACCGCCAGCGCTATGTCGATTTGATTGTCAATCCTGAAGTAAAAAATACATTCGTCACGCGCAGTCAAATCATCAACAGCATGCGCAGCGTATTCAACGAGAAGGGATATTTGGAAGTAGAAACGCCCATTTTGCAACCCATTCCCGGTGGCGCTGCTGCTCGACCATTTATCACCCATCACAATGCACTCGATATTCCTCTCTATTTGCGCATTGCCAATGAGCTATACCTAAAGCGCCTTATTGTAGGGGGCTTTGACGGTGTATACGAGTTTGCCAAAGACTTTCGCAACGAGGGAATGGACCGCACCCATAACCCCGAGTTTACGGTGATGGAGATTTACGTGGCGTATAAGGATTACCGTTGGATGATGGGATTTACGGAGCAGCTGTTGGAGACTGTTGTAAAAGATGTAAACAAGGGCGAGACTAAAGTGACCGTTGGCGATCAGGTCATAGACTTTAAAGCGCCTTTTAAACGCGTTACCATGACGGATGCCATTAAAGAACACACCGGTATTGATATTACCGGTATGAACGAAGAGCAGCTGCGTAAGGCCTGTCAGTCACTTGGCATCGAAACGGATGAAACGATGGGTAAAGCCAAGTTAATCGACGAAATTTTTGGCGAAAAATGTGAGAAAAATTACATCCAACCAACTTTTATTACGGACTACCCGAAAGAGATGTCGCCCTTGTGTAAGCGTCATCGCGACAACCCCGATCTCACCGAGCGCTTTGAATTAATGGTTAACGGAAAGGAGCTGGCAAATGCCTACTCCGAGTTAAACGATCCCATCGACCAACGCGAGCGCTTTGAAGAGCAGCTTGCGTTGAGTGAAAAGGGCGACGACGAGGCCATGTTTATCGATCACGACTTTCTACGTGCATTGGAGTACGGCATGCCCCCTGCTGCCGGTTTGGGAATCGGCATCGACCGTTTGACCATGTTTTTGACCAACAACAGCAGCATTCAAGAGGTGCTCTTCTTCCCTCAGATGCGCCCGGAGAAAAAGCCGGTGTTACCTACAGTTGACGATTACCTTGCGTTGGGAATCAGTGAAGCATGGGCCGAGCACGTCATGAAGGTGTATCCAACGCCGAAGGCCATGCTCGAACTCAAGCCAACACAAGTGCATCAAACGCTTAACGGGTTTAGAAAGAAACAAAAACTCGACCTGCCTGCACTGCAATTAGAGGACGTAAGCAGTTGGTTTTAGTTTTTGAATTTCGTAGCGGTTTTCGTGTAATCTTTTTTTGTATATTTACACCTTGTGGTAAAAAGTTGAAAAGTCACCAAAATAGTTAGATATGAAACGATTTTCTGTAATCAGTTTACTGAGCCTTGCGCTTTTATTTAGTTGTGCAAGCGAGGATGACGATTCTGTTGGTCCTTTGGATATCAATATGAATGAAGAGTTGCCCGGGTATTGGAAAACGACGTATTTACATGCCGATTTGGTTGCACGTGTTCCACCGCTATCCATAGGAGTCGTTATTTCGCACGAAAACGTTAGTGGAGGTGTGCTTTTTGAAACTGATGAAAACGGCGATTTAAAGGCAGAGTTCGATGTGTTTAGCGATATGACTATAACTGCCAGTTTCCCAATAGTTGGAACTCTTTACCAAGAAAGCGAAGAACAAGTGCCTATAGATAACCGCTTGAGCTACGAGGTGATTGACAATAACTTCTTTCGCTTTTACGTGAATGACTCCACCGACAGACCCATCGAAATGTTTCAGTATATTGCTTACGAAGACTTGACGTTCTTTGCTGTAGAAAAGACGGAAACATTTCTTGATTTGGTTGCCGACGTAGATGTAATGAATAACTTCGGAGATTTGGGTGAAGAGTTGGATGAACTGCCGGAAGGCGATGTGCCGACAACCGGAAAGGTCTATATACGTCTCGAAAAAGTTGATGAGTAAAAATCATTTTTTGAATTAACCATGGGTTCATCCTCCATTATATCGTTTAAATCGATCACAGTATTGATGTTAATATCATTGTTGATGCTGAACATTTCTGCTTGCAGCAGTGATGACGACGATAATGGGGGAACACTTCCTTCTGAACCCGCATCAATAGAAACTGCTTTAAGTGGTACGTATCAGAATCCGGTTTCCCTCGAGGTAACGGTGACCACACTTTTTAATGGAGGGTCGCAGACGTTATCTTTTGAAACATTTGATTTGGAGGGAGCTACGGATTTTGAAAATAACCGTGCTGATTTTTCCCTTCAAGCGAATCCACTGTTGTATAGTACGCCAACTTGGGTTGATACAATTGTAACAGACGTGAGTGGTAACATGCAGTTTGATATCACCGGAGACAATTCCTTTCGCCTATTTGTTGATACCGACGACGAACCGTTGACCATAATTGATGGTGTTGCCATTAATGATGTAGAATGTACCCTGACAAAGATGACCCTTGAAGAATGCATCTTTGAAGGGAGTTTTACGGACGAAATAAACATTGGAGGAACAAGCACTCCGGCCACTCCGGTTACCGGAACCCTACGCATGCACCTCATGCGTTGAGTGTAAACTACTATTTTCTGTTTTTTTCTAGTCCACGAACAAACGTGTGCACCAATCGATTGAAATTTCTCGGCTGGTCTACGTTTACAACGTGTCCACTTTCCGGCACCACCACCAAACGAGCATTCTCGTGCCGCGATGCAACCAATTTTACGGATGGCAGAAACATATAATCCTCATCACCCATGATGTAAAGTACCGGGTGGTTGGTGTTGTTTTCTCGGAAAAACTTCATCAAAGGTTTGATTTGATGTGTAATGCCAATCCAACGAAGAAATTCTTTGTGATACAATTTTTTAGCTTGTCTTACAAACAAGCTGCGCGATTTACGGTGACGCTTTCGCGGCATGAGGATGAACGCGTATATTTTGTATATCCAAATAAACGGAAGGAATCGTTTGATTCGGTGAACCAACCAAACCAGCAAACGCGAGCGCAAATTGAACTTTACGATGGCGCCCCCCATGATTAAAGACGAAACTCTTTCGGGGTAATCCTCCGCAATTTTTCGAATCACGAGAGTTCCGAGTGAAATTCCCACTAAGTGAGCAGGAGGGATGTTGTAGTGTTCGAGAACGTCAACAACATCGCGGCAAACTTCGGCAAATTCGTGTGGTTTGCGATTCATCCAATCGCGGAAAAAAACAGAGCCACCGTGCCCCCGGAGATCAATCATCATAATGTTGTACTCCTGTCCGCGAAAATTTCGCAATTGTTTGTACCACACAGTACTGCTTCCACCGGCTCCGTGAACAAACACCAGCCAAGGAGCATTCTCAGCGCCTCGGTAAATCGTGTGATGTAGTAACTGTTGTTCAGACATTGAGCTCGGGTAATTGCAGGTTGATGAGCACTGCTTTTTTAACTTCCATCATCCTCAAAAAGTTCTCAAGTTCTTCTTCAGCTATGGGTTCCGCAGCCGGGAGTTCTTCTTTTAACGGGTCTACTTGAACACCGTTTTTCCAAAATCGGTAGCACACGTGAGGTCCGGTAGCTAAACCGGTGCTTCCGACGTAACCGATGACGTCACCTTGCTGTACACTTTTGCCTTTTTTCATACCAGCTGCAAATTTACTCATATGCAGGTATTGGGTGCTGTAGGTACTGTTGTGACGCACTTTTATGTAGTTGCCATTACCACTAGTATAGCCCATGCGATCGATTACGCCATCAGCCGTTGTGCGGATGGGCGTACCTGTAGGGGCAGCGTAATCAGTACCGAGGTGCGGCTTCATACGTTTTAGTACCGGGTGAAAGCGCTTGGGATTGTAGCGGCTACTGATGCGAAAGAAATCCAACGGTGCTTTGAGAAATGCCTTGCGCATGGCGTCACCATTTTCGTCGAAATAGCCCTGATAGGTCGTGTCTTCGTTGCGGTAATAGAAGGCAAATAATTCGCGGTTGCCGTGATAAAAAACCGCTGATGGGATACGGCCGTACCCCACAACAACCGTATCGTCAACCACCTGTACCTCGTAGGTCATTTTTACGTAATCGCCTTTTTGAATCCGGAAGAAGTCTACTACCCATCCGTACACATCCGCTAAGTGCATAATGATTTGAACAGGTACCTTCTCTTGACGCAGCGATTCGTAAAGCGACGATGAAACAACGGCTACAGCCGTATCAATGCGCAGCTCCGTCTCTCGTTCATAACGTTCAACACTTGGTTCCCCGCGGAGGTTAAAATGATAATACACCAGAGGTGATTTTTCGTAAAATAAGTGTGCCGGCAGAGAATCGTTTTCGCGATCGTACGCCCAATGATACACTTCTCCTTGTTTTACATAGCGCGGATCAAATACCCCATCGGCTGATTGAACAATCTTGTGTACATCGCTGTGGGAAAAGCCTACATTGAGTAGGATTGCGCCCAATGTTTGATTGGTACCAAGCGTTTTCTCTTCAAAACGATAAGCCGTGGTGTCCAGACCAAACCGAAGAACGGGCTCGACTGTTTCGACCTCCGCTGTATTGGTTTGGATGTGATTTGTGTTCTCGGCGCTTTCATTCGGCACCTCGCTATTGCCAATCCATTTTGATAACCCAAAAATGGCGGGAACAGACAACACCAAAATGCCAATGACCAATTGTTTCGATATGGCACGTCGCTCTTTTCGTTTACTCATTTTTGTCGCCGTTCAATACCGATTCAACCCATGATTTGCCCCACTCACTTTTTTCCTGATCGCTCCATAATTCGGGGTAGAAAATGCGCTTTTGAAATCGCGGTGGGAGGTATTTCTGCCAATTGGTTCCTCCGGTTGCGGCCACATCATCGGGTCGCCGAGCCAAGTAAGCAACGGCGGTTTTGTAGTGCTGAAGGGGCCAAGTAACATTTACGTTGAGGTCGAGTACGCGCAACGCGTCTATGAGTTTCTCGCGCATCTCTTCGTCGCACGTGCAGCGCTTATATTGCTGCCAAATGTTGACGTCGTTGTAGCGATGGGCATCTTCGAGAAAGAGCTTGTTGTACTTCTCTTCAAACTGCTTTAGCGTTAGTGTTTTTTCACCTGTATCTGCAATCGTAGCTCCATTACGCCAATAGATGTATGCCATTTTTTCTTCCGCACTTGCATTTTGCAAGCGCTCACGGTGCTCAGCATCTACGAGATTGATCAAATCGGTTGAGGCGATTTCAATTTGGCGATATTGGGCTGACTGAAAGCCACTGGCGGGAATTAAGGCCATTCGAAACTTGAGGAATTCCTCGCGCTTCATCCCCTTTTCCATTACGCCGAATGAGGTTGTAAGCGCGTTAAAATAGCGATTGATGCGCTCAATTTTTTCCAGTAATTCTTCGGCTTCAGGCGTTTCCCATGCATTGATCTGACGAATTTCGTGTAGCGCTAACTTAAAGTACAATTCCGTTATCTGATGATACATGATAAAAATGGGCTCATCTGCAAAGTCGGTTCTTGGCTTTTGCAGACTGAGCAGGGTGTCAACCTCGATGTAATCCCAATAGGTGATGTAATTGGCATAGAGCAGTCCGTCGAGAAATGCTAATAGGTCTTGGCCGCTGGCGTCGTACTTTTCGGCCAGTAGTTTTATGCGGTGCTCAATTTCGCTATTCATGTTAAAGACGTTGATGGTTGGTTACAGGTACGGTATTTCTATGAAAATACAGCGCCAATCTGATGGGGGCTAAATTACACGATGGACAACGATTGAAAAAAGGTTGCGTTTAACGGCAGGGTGTTACACAACTTTACGTTTTACAATGGAATGTTGCCGTGTTTTTTCTTTGGATTGTTGACCACTTTGTTTTCGAGCGAAGCAAACGCCTTGATGAGCACTTGCCTTGTTTCAGATGGCATAATCACGTCGTCTACGTATCCGCGTGCAGCAGCTCGGTAGGGGTTAGCAAAGAGATCGGCGTATTCGCGATCTTTTTCCGCTAAGGTCTCTGCGGGATTTTCCGAGTCGGCAATTTCTCTGCGGAAAATGATTTCGGCAGCACCTTTTGACCCCATTACCGCAATTTCTGCCGTAGGCCATGCAAAATTCAGGTCAGCACCGATGTGTTTGGAGTTCATCACGTCGTAGGCGCCTCCGTAAGCTTTACGCGTAATTACAGTAATGCGAGGAACGGTGGCTTCACTGAAGGCGTAAAGCAGTTTTGCACCGTTGGTAATGATGGCGTTCCATTCTTGGTCGGTGCCCGGTAAAAAGCCGGGAACATCTTCGAATACAAGGAGAGGGATGTTGAAAGCGTCGCAGAAACGAACAAAACGCGCACCCTTTTGCGACGCTTTTATATCGAGAACACCGGCGAGAAATCCCGGTTGATTAGCTACAATGCCAATGCTTTTGCCCGCAAGCCGGCCAAAGCCCACTACGATGTTTTCGGCAAAATCTTTATGTACTTCGAAGAACGTGTCTTGGTCGGTAATGGCGTTAATGACTTCCCTGATGTCGTAAGGTTGGTTGGCACTTTCCGGAATGATCCTGTCCAACGACGGCCTTTGTTCGTCGGCAGTGTCATAAGGTAATGCGGGAGGTTCTTCTTCGCAGTTTTGAGGTACGTACGATAAAAGTTTGCGGATGCCTTCAATACAAGCGACCTCGTGTGGGTATGAAAAATGTGAAACACCGGACTTGTTGCTGTGAACCGACGCCCCGCCGAGATCTTCCGATGTGACTTCTTCGTGGGTAACGGTTTTTACAACGTTAGGACCAGTCACAAACATATACGAGGATTGTTCAACCATCATGATGAAATCGGTGAGGGCGGGAGAGTAAACGGCTCCTCCTGCACAGGGGCCCATTACAGCACTGATTTGCGGTATCACTCCTGATGCTTGGGTGTTGCGGTAAAAAATATCAGCGTAACCCCCGAGGGATACAACACCCTCCTGAATACGTGCCCCTCCGGAGTCGTTGAGACCAATCACCGGCGCACCAACTTTCATGGCAAGATCCATTATTTTGCATATTTTTTCGGCGTGCGCTTCCGCCAACGACCCCCCCAAAACTGTGAAGTCCTGCGCAAAGACGTAAACCAATCGACCGTGAATGTTTCCGTAACCAGTTACCACACCGTCACCGTAAAAGACTTGCTTGTCAAGACCAAAATTTTTAGAACGGTGTTTGACCAACATGCCCATTTCCGTGAATGTTCCCTTATCAAGCAGCATGTCTAAGCGCTCTCGAGCTGTCAGCTTCCCCTTTGCGTGCTGTGCTTCAATGCGTTTATCTCCTCCTCCTTTCAGTGCTTCAGACTTAATGTCGCTCAATTTTTTAAATGCATCGCTCATATAAATGATCTTTGTGTTAGATATTATTAGGGTTAGCAAATGTACTTATAAAACCACTAATCATTAATATAAATCAGTTGCTCGATGAATCACATCGTTTACTCATTTGTTGTAATTGCCAATACCAATTGGTTATAGTTTTGCGTTATATAATCGATTTGTGTATTTAAAACCATGGATCAATGCTTTTTTGTAATCGGAAAATGGCTCAATGTTAATTGAGCCATTTTTTAATTAGAGAGGTAGAAACATCGTTAACTCAAATTGAATGGTCGAACAATCATTAAGAGGTAAATAGCGCATTAATGTATTTTACCTTTGTTGGCGTAAGGGGATAGGCGTTTGTTCTTTATTCTTTTACATTGTACTTTTACCGCTCTAATGAATGTTACTGTAGTGTACACATCATTTTAAACCAAAATGCCATGAAACGATTTTTTCATTTTGTAATTATTGCAACCTTAGCAATATTCATTACGCCCAAAGCTGAAGCTGCTCACCTTATTGGTGGTGAGTTAACCTACAAATACATTGGTGATTCCACCAATATCCCCCACCACTATCAAGTGTTTTTGACGTTGCACCGTACAACGCGATATACGACATTCTCCAATGTGATGGGCCCCAATGTTTGTGTGACGTCTTCTTGTCACCCCAACCAAAACGTCAACCTTTCGGTTGTGCCCGGTACACCCTCCAATGGCCAGCCGGTACCAGATCAAACGGAGTGTATCAATTCAAACGACCCCAACTTTACCGAAGTTATTGAACATTTTCTAACCGGCACGGTCATTTTGAACGGAACGTGCTCTGATTATAAGTTTTCATATGCTTTCCTCTGCTGCCGAGTAGGTTGGAACAACATTAATAATTATACTGGTGCTACCGGTGGTGGTAGTACAAATTACCTTGAAGCAAGACTTAACAATACCGTAGGTGAAAACACATCACCTCAGTTTTTAGCTCCTCCGGCTAAATCCTTTTGTACCAATAACTTTTTTAACTGGTCACAAGCGGTTGTAGAACCGGATAATGATTCTTTGGAATACGACTTTGGTGTGGCGATGAACGGACCATCTTGTGGCCCAGGTGTACAAGCGAATTTTACAGCACCATACTCACGAACCAACCCCATACCTACGCTAAACCCAATTTTTATCAACCAGCAGTTTGGTATATTTGAGTTTGAGACAACGGGTATAGGAGGTAATTTTATTGTAGTGGTTGATGTCATTGAATATCGATTGCATCCCACGGGTGGTTTCTTTTACGAGGTAGGTCAAGTCATGCGGGAAATGTTTATTAACATCGTGAGTAATTGTTTGCCCATCGTGCAAGATGGCCCTCAATTTGATGCCAATATTCCCGGACAGTACTTTGAAGATTTTCCAACGGATGTACTGGACATTATTGGGCGTGACTACAACATACCAAACTCAGACTCCGTTGCTAACGCGAATTCTCCTACTGGCTGGGTTGTTGAAGACTGGCCTGTGATTGAGTACCAGTGTTTTGATAGTGTTATTACGCTTCAGTTTTCTATGAACATTCAGTGCCCAACCATCAGCGACGATGCTTCTGAGTTCAGAATGGTTGCTCGTGACTGTACTTTGGTTCCCATTGTAGGGGTTGACCCGCAATGTAATGCTGCTCTCGAAACGCAAACCATTAACCTTATTCTCAATGAGCCTTTAGCGGAAGAAGGTGATTACTATCTATACATCAAAGAGGGAACCGATGGGAATACATTGCTCAATGCTTGTGGGTTCCCCATGCCGGAATACTCATCGTTGGTGATTCGTGTTGTGGATTGCCCAGATCCTGAATACGATATCAAAAACGTATCGGTGGTAAACGACGACCATATACGTATTTTCTGGGAGCCCGATCCAACAACCTTCCCAGTTAGTGCTATATCGGGTTGGTATTTCTTTCGCTCGGATGATGCCGGAGCAACCTTTAATCGCGTTGGATCGGTAACTACCAATGCCGGTAGTCGTACAGATTGGATTGACTACGGTGTCGACAACGACGACGTAAATTCGCAGACATATCGCTACCAGTTACAAATGGCTGTGGGTAACACCTTCTTTTTCATGACGCGAGACATTACCAGCATTCTCTTGGAAGAAGGTGATGATTTCCTCAGAGGAAGCAATACTTGGAACCTTCGTTGGAACGACTACGATGGCTGGGTAGCTCCGGAGTACCACGTTATGATTTTCGACCGTGACTCAAACCCAACATGGGTGCAGCTCAATCAGGTTGATAACCCAACAACATCGTCGACATTCGATATGCAGCATGCGTTCTTGGAAGATCGTCGTGGAAGTGTGTTTGGTCTTAGAGTTGATGCCCACGACAACAATCCATCATCCTCAACAACCTATATATCCGAATCCAACGTAATATATTTTGAGATTCCTGAAGTTGATCCACCAGATCCCCCACTTCCTGATGTGGAGGTTGATGAACTCAATATTCCGAATGTGTTTACACCAAACGGTGATGGTGACAACGATGTATTTATAATTAAAGGTGTGCAACGATTCCGTACAGCAGAAGTAACCATTACCAATCGTTGGGGTAATGTGGTCTTCCAAAGCGACAATTTCCAAAATACCGACGGCTGGGATGGACGCGATAAGCGCTCCGGACAAATGGTATCAGACGGAACGTATTACTACATCATCAACCTTCGTGAAAGTAACGACGGTCAACCGGATATAGAAGAAACTGGTTCTTTGACCATCTTTGGTGCCGGTACCAGATAATAGGTGAAACCAACACATAAAAAAACCCGAGCAAATGGCTCGGGTTTTTTTGTTTATCGAAATCTTTATATTCACCCAGTTGAAAGTAAAGTAAAAATTGTGTTTTCGTTGTCTTGAAAACCAAACGGATTAATCATTCAAACGCAAAACAGCCATAAATGCTTGTTGGGGTATCTCAACATTGCCCACTTGTTTCATGCGTTTTTTACCGGCCTTTTGCTTCTCTAGCAGTTTTCGTTTACGGCTGATGTCACCGCCATAACACTTAGCAGTAACGTCTTTACGAAGTGCGCTCACGGTTTCGCGCGCGATGATTTTTGCTCCAATGGCCGCTTGAATGGCAATGACAAATTGTTGTCGTGGGATGAGCTCTTTGAGCTTAATACACATTTTCTTTCCAATGTCATAAGCATTGCTGCGATGGATGAGCGCAGATAGTGCATCTACGGGGTCACCGTTTATGAGCACGTCAACTTTCACTAAATCCGAATCCTGATAGTCGATGGGTTGATAGTCAAACGAAGCGTAACCACGCGATATGGTTTTTAGACGATCGTAGAAATCGAAAACGATTTCGGATAGGGGCATATCAAATGTCAATTCAACACGATCGGAGGTGAGGTAAACTTGGTTTTTCAGGATGCCTCTTTTTTCGATCGATAGGTTCATAACCGGGCCAACGTAATCGGCTTTGGTGATGATTTGTGCGCGTATAAATGGTTCTTGGATTCGGTCTAACCTCGACGGATCAGGAAAGTCTGTAGGATTGTTTACCGGCACCATGGTGTCGGGGTCACTGCTGAGAAATGCACGGTACGATACGTTAGGGACGGTAGTAATCACCGTCATGTCGAATTCTCGATCCAGTCGTTCTTGAATGATTTCCATGTGCAACATACCGAGGAAACCACAGCGAAAACCAAATCCCAACGCCGCAGATGATTCGGGTTCAAATATGAGGGAAGCGTCGTTGAGTTGCAGTTTTTCCAACGAGTTGCGAAGTTCTTCAAAATCTTCGGTTTCTACGGGATAAATACCGGCAAAAACCATGGGCTTCACGTCTTCAAATCCTGCAATGGGTGCGTCAGCCGGGCGATCGACATTGGTAATGGTATCTCCAACTTTAACTTCTTTGGCCTCTTTGATGCCGGAAATGATATAGCCTACATCACCGGCGGAAATTTCACCTTTGGGCTCTTGTTTTAGTTTAAGGGCACCAATTTCGTCGGCATCGTACTGTTTGCCGGTGTTCATGAACTTGACGCGATCGCCCTTGCGCATACGTCCGTTTTTGACCTTGAAATAGGCTTCAATTCCCCGAAAGGGATTATAAACGCTATCGAAAATAAGAGCCTGCAATGGTGCGTCAGGGTCGCCAACCGGAGCGGGTACGCGTTCTACAATTGCACGCAATATATCGGGTACTCCTATGCCGGTTTTTCCACTTGCGGGAATAACGTCTTCCGGAGCACACCCCAATAAGTCTACAATTTGGTCGGTTACCTCTTCAGGACTGGCACCCGGTAAGTCAATTTTATTGAGAACGGGTATGATTTCTAAGTCATGCTCTAAGGCTAGGTACAAGTTAGAAATGGTTTGTGCCTGAATGCCTTGAGCAGCATCTACAATTAATAATGCGCCTTCACAGGCAGCGATGGAACGACTCACTTCATAAGAAAAGTCGACGTGTCCTGGTGTGTCAATTAAATTGAGCACATAGGTTTCTCCGTCTTGCACGTAATTCATCTGGATGGCGTGACTCTTAATGGTGATGCCACGTTCGCGCTCCAAATCCATGTTGTCGAGCAGCTGATCCATTTTCTCACGTTCATTGACGCTTTGTGTTTCGTCGAGTAATCGATCGGCAAGCGTGCTTTTTCCGTGATCGATATGGGCTATGATGCAAAAATTGCGAATGTTCTTCATGGGGTCGTTTCTAAGGTGCAAAAATACTCTACACGGTCGGGTATAAATTGTTCTCAACAACAAAAATTCCAACTCATGTAAACGCTTTGACGCACAGGCAATACCTTTGCGCAAAATTTTTATTTATGCAAGTACTCATCGTAGGCACAGTCGCATTTGACGCTATTGAAACACCATACGGAAAAACCGATAAAATCATTGGAGGTGCCGCAACCTATATAGGACTTTCTGCCTCGGCATTATTGGAAAAAACCAAGTTGGTTTCCGTGGTCGGAGATGATTTTCCACAGGAAACCATCGACTTGATGACCGCTAAGGGGATGGATGTTGAAGGTTTGCAAATTCGAAAAGGAGAGAAGACGTTCTTTTGGTCCGGTAAATATCACCGAGACATGAATTCGCGCGATACCCTCGATACGCAGTTGAATGTACTTGCCGATTTCGACCCCATCGTTCCTGAATCCTCTAAAAATGCCGATGTATTGATGTTGGGTAACCTGATGCCTTCGGTGCAACAAAGGGTTTTGGATCAAATGAACCAACGTCCCAAGTTGGTGGTATTAGACACGATGAACTTTTGGATGGACAACTTTATGGATGACCTCACCGAAGCGCTAAAGAGTGTTGACGTTTTGACCATCAACGATGAGGAGGCTCGTCAGCTTTCCGGTGAATATTCACTGGTGAAAGCGGCACATAAAATCCTTGAGATGGGGCCGTCTTACCTCATCATTAAAAAAGGCGAACACGGCGCTATGTTGTTCGACCGCGACAATATTTTCTTTGCACCGGCATTTCCTCTAGCCGATGTGTTGGATCCAACCGGAGCCGGCGATTCCTTCGCGGGTGGATTTGTGAGTTACCTTGCCAAACACGGTGAAATTTCTTGGCCTGCCATGAAACGCGCTGTTGCGCACGCTACGGTGATGGCCTCATTTTGTGTGGAAAAGTTTGGTATCGAGCGCTTATTGGAAATCACTCCTGCCGAAATGGAAGAGCGCAAGTTGGCATTGGCCGAACTCACGCGAATGTAGTAGTTAC
Organism: Cryomorphaceae bacterium; assembly: GCA_007116495.1. Lineage (GTDB taxonomy): Bacteria > Bacteroidota > Bacteroidia > Flavobacteriales > Schleiferiaceae > CSBr16-58. The sequence goes on from SKIJ01000037.1 coordinate 17,314, forward strand.
CAAAATGCCTTTCGGCGCATGTCGGGATAGATTTCACGTTGAACGTCGCGAATGGCTCGGTTGAATGCTTCGCGACCCGCTCGTTCTTCGTCTAATTGTACGCCACGTATGCCTTCTACTTGCTTGCTAAACGCAATCTGCCCGCTCACTTGATCGATTAACTGTACGGTCATGTCGATGTAGGCCGTCGTAAATTGCGTGGTTTCACCACGACCATTTCCGGTACGTGTGGTTGCATTTAGTTCCAGTACGAAGTCGGCGTCTGCCTCGTTGCGTGTGAGTTCAAATCCATCTTTGCGAAGCTCGGACGTGAATGCTGCTTGTATGGGGCTGCCGTTCATGCGCTCGTCGAACAAACGCTCATCTGAACGAATAAAAATGACGGCTGGAATGATGTCGATGGTGGTAGAGGCCGTTGGTTCACGAAGCTGATCTACGATTGATAGAATCAATTCGTTATCACTAGACTCTCGTGCGAGCTCTCGAAGGTTTACATGCACTTGTAGGTGTTCTTGACTTCTTTGACTCACAATGCGTTCCCAAGTAAAGTACACGTGTCCGTTTCGGTCGGTCAGCGCTTCTTCGCGATGTCCACGTCTTCCCGAGTAAGACAGAACACATGGTACATTGATGAGTGGGGAACGGTTGTGGTTTACGGTAAAAAATATCGATGCGCCGTCCCACATGGTAGAGGGAATTCGTATGGCTTGTCCGCGCTTGATTGGAGTAACGTGTTGCGAAGGTGTTACGGTCCACTCATCCACCAAACGACGCATGGTGTTCATCACGTGGTTTGCGATAAACACTCTCTCACCGTTAATATCTGCAGTAAGCGGCTCACCCAAATAGACTTTTATGGCATCTAACGCCGACACATAACCGGTAAAGCGTCGCATTGGGTCAGGTTCGCGTTCGGCGCGTTCCCATTGCGCCACAGCCATATCAACTGCCTTTTGACGTTTCTCTCTTTGTATGCGTTCGTGTTCTGCTTTTGACAGTCTGTAGAAATTCCAAACCTCGCGTTCGTTTTCCCATACCCCTACAAGCTCGTAGCCTTCCAATGAGGCATTACTAGAGCTGAGAATGGTTGACTTATAGGTATCTCGAACGCGTTGGTTACTCTCTACTTGGTAAAGCAGTGACTGAGACGAAATGTTAACCGAAATTTCGCCGGCTAAATCGTTAAGGGCGTTGTTACGAGCCATCTGTGTGTGGTCGTCTCTGCCGGGAATCTTATATGCGAAGCCGATGCCGTGGTAATAGGCGGGGCTGATTGGCTTTTGACGAACCCATGACGGTCTCGGGTTCTCGTCTACCAATTTTGTCGTGGCTTGTTGCTGTGAGCCACAGCCAACTAATAGTCCAATTAAAAGGAGGGAGACAAAGCGCATTAGGATTCAGGATTGACGTTTTGTAGTTCACGGGCAACTCGTGTAGAGAGGTTGTGAATCACTTGTGAGCGAAGTGAAGATGTCGATTCTACTTCATCCGAGGCACGAAGGGAATTGTTGAGCTCTCGTTTCGCTCTACGGGAATTGTAAATGCGGTCATTGGGTGATGGGCGACGTTGATCTTGCCATGTACCCGGGAAAAGATTTCGGTGATCGCCTTCGTAGCGCGAAAATTCAGCGCGGTCTTGCGCTTCAAGTTCAATCACGTCGGAAAGGAGTATTTCTCCTGTTGCGGTGCTTACCAGCTGGTACTGAAAGGTTATGGCTACTTTGTTTTCACGCGTAAAGTGTTGGTAGAAAACGCGCTCGTATTTCATTTGTGTGCTGGTTACGCCTGTTTTTGGATCCGTAACATTAACGGGAACACCCAGAAACCCTTTGCGGTTTTCCATTTGATTGTCACCTTCAATCTCGGTCGCTTCTAAAACGATGCCTTGCAAAAGTGCTCTGGCACCGAGCATTTCCCCAGCCATTACTGCGGTTCTTTGATCGATGGCGCCTTCAAGTGAAAGTCGTTGCTCGGTGAGTAAACGTTCGACATTTGTGCGATCGATGAACCGAAGAAATGGATCGTCAATGCGATGTACTTCCGAAAGAAGCCTGGCCATAACGAGTGATTCAATGCTATTGATGTCGGATTTATTTTCAAACGCCACTACACCTACAGTGAACAGTGCTTTTTCTTTTGCAAGACCTCTCAGTCTACGGCTGTCTTTGTAGTTTGGAGACCGGCTTTCGACTTCCGCAAAGAGGTAATATGCTTTGCGGAATTTTTCGGCATCGTAGGCATCTAATGCTTGCTGATATCGCGGCTCAACAAATGCGAGGTTTTTTAGATCAGCTGCATCTTCAAAATCGTCACGTAATCGGGTAATTTCTTTTAGCAGCTCTTCGGCGTCTGCATAGCGTTCCTCGTCGATTAACCTATTTGCACGTCGATATAAGTTGGTGAGGTATATTGTTTCCGATTCAATGAACATTGGTCGATAGTTGTCGGGAAAGGTAAGCTTAATCCCATAACTGCGAATCATATCGCGGTATCTGGTCGCAAGTTCGTATTCCTTTACTGCTTTGGTGTGCTCTCCAGTGGTGTGCGCCAAGTAAAAGTTTTGTAAATGTTCGTCGAGTACGGTTTGCCCATCTTGTCGCAGGGCAATTTGGGCCTGAACGTTGTTGCGATTGCGTCTTAGCGCCTCCATATAGCGCTCGGCGGCTTCGCGATGAAGGCCGGCTTCGGAGAGCTGTGCCCCGTAGTTATAATACCGCTTGGAGCCGGAGCATCCGCTAGCAATAAAGGCAAATAAAAATATGTAAATTATCCAACGCATAATCAACGTTTAGCAGTCAAAAGTAATGCCGAAACGATAAACTACGTTGCAGCGGATTCAACTTTTTATTTATTGGTTTTCTGCGTTTACTCTTCGCTGTCTCTATGTCTTCGCATAAGGTTCTCCGCCGGCCTGCGGCGTTCCTTATACATCTGAAAACGAGTGGGCTCCATTCTGGGAGGCCAGTAGTTGTTGTTGCGGTTAACATCGGCGGTTTCGAGGAAGGGATCAAGAACAACAGACGCAATTTCTTTGTCAAACCAAAACACCTTTGATACCTCTTTATCGCCTCTGCGCCAAATTTCTGCCGGTATGCGTTCAACCTTTCGGGTGCCATCGTCGAAGGTGAATTCAAGTATAACGGGCATTACTAAGTCACCAACCATGCGGAGGTCAATCTGATAAAAGTTAAGGTTGGTGTCCAGTAGCGCCCGCTCATCTTCGTCAAATTGCGTCAAATAGGATTCGTAATTTCTTATGTCTTGACCAACGACTTTAAAGCGATCTACATCGGTATAGAAATCACGTGTACTGCTGTCTTGCTTTACTACGGTGGGGTCTGAGGAGCGTTGATTTCTCTTATAAGTGATTCCGCGATTTTCGTTTTCGCTGCGTTCGCGAGCGATGGGGTTTTCAACTTCGGGGTTTCCGCTGCTGATTTGGTACCAGCGCACGTCATCCAGCGCAATATCGCAGTGATCGGTGGTGTAGTACCATCCCCGCCAAAACCAATCGAGATCTACGGCAGATGCATCCTCCATGGTGCGAAAGAAATCTGCTGGTGTGGGGTGTTTAAACGCCCAACGACGCGCATATTCCTTAAACGCATAATCAAATAATTCACGCCCCATGATGGTTTCTCGGAGTATGTTTAAACCGGTAGCGGCTTTGCCGTAAGCATTGTTGCCAAATTGCAAAATGCTTTCGGAGTTGGTCATGATGGGGACCATCCCATCCTTGTCGCCGTTCATGTAATGGACAATTTTGTGAGCCGGTCCTCTTCGCGATGGGTAATCGATGTCCCATTCTTGTTCGGCGAGAAATTGCACAAATGTGTTTAACCCTTCGTCCATCCAAGTCCATTGCCGTTCATCGCTATTGATGATCATGGGAAAAAAGTTGTGCCCTACCTCGTGAATGATAACGCTGATCATTCCGTACTTGGTGGCTTCAGAATAGGTGCCATCGGGTTCAGGGCGGCCACCGTTGAAGCAAATCATAGGATACTCCATACCGATGCGGTTGGCGTGAACGGATATGGCAACCGGGTACGGGTAGTCGATGGTGTAACGAGAGTAAACATCAATGGTGTGTGCCACCACTTTGGTTGAGTATTTTTCCCAAAGCGGATTGCCTTCTTTGGGATAATAACTCATACACAGAACATCCTTTCCTCCGGTTGGTTGGTTCATGCCGTCCCAAATGAATTTCCGCGACGATGCAAAGGCAAAATCTCTAACGTTTTCTGCTTCGAATACCCACGTTTTTGTTTTGTCGCTTCTGCGCGGTTCGTTTTCCAAAGCCTCATCGGGTGTGATGATCATGACAGGCTCCGACGCTTTACGTGCATCACTTAGCCGTTTGCGTTGGCTGCGTGTTAGTACCGATGATTCGTTTTTTAGCACCCCGGTTGAGGCTACAACGTGGTGTTCCGGAACGGTAATGTTTACTTTGTAATCGCCAAAAGGCAGGGTGAATTCTCCAGTTCCAATGAACTGTTTATTTTGCCATCCTTCGACTTCGTTGTAGACCGCCATGCGTGGAAAAAACTGTGCAATGGTGTATAAATAATTGTCGTCTTCAGGAAAGTACTCGTAACCGGAACGCCCACCTATTGCCATGCGATCGTTGATGTTGTACCACCATTTTATGGAAAACGAAAATCGACCACCGGGTTTGAGCGGCTGGGGCAAATCGATTCGCATCATGGTGTAGTTTACCGTGTAGGGCAGATCTTTACCGTTGGTCTGTCTCACGTGCTCCAGTTTAAACCCACCGTCAAAATCGTTGAGCATGCGTTTTAGTTGCGCTGAAGACACGCGCTCGCCCATTGCATCAGTACGAATTTTATTGGTGATGGATTCACGCTCGCGCATGTTTTGATCGAGTTGAACCCAAAGGTATCGCAGTTCATCGGGTGAATTGTTGTAATAGGTAATCGTTTGTTCTCCGTAAATACGCTGATTCTCGTCGTCGAGAATAATGTCCATGTTGTAGTCCGCACGCTGTTGGTAGTATTCGTGTCCGGGTGCTCCCGAAGCTGTGCGATAGCTGTTTGGTGTTGGAAGCAGTTCCTCGAGTTGCTTGAATTTGGTGGCGCGGTTTTCCGGTAATTGACCAAACATGACGGAAGAAAATGAAAGCAATAAAAGGGAATATATGTAACGCATTAGAATGGGTATGTTTCGATTAATAGCAATGTGGCTATGCCACCGGCTGCTCCCGATAACACTAAGTTCCAGCTTCGGGTTTGCATACGGGTAACATTTATCAGAATAAATTGCAATATGAGTAAGACCAATACAAAAACAATTTGACCGAGCTCTATACCGAGATTAAATGCCAGCAGTGGTGTTACAATATCGGTATCCGGGCCCATTAATTCGCTGAAGAAATTCGAAAATCCCATACCGTGAATTAACCCAAAAAAACCTGCCATGGCGTAGCGCCATCCAAAACCTTTTTGATGTGTCTTGTTGGCGAGCAATAGGTTGCCGGTTACGGTTACGAGAATGGTAACGGGAATGAGAAACTCCACAAGGTCTCCGTCGATTATGGGACCGCGCAGTCCGGTAAGGAGAAGTGTAATGGAGTGACCAACCGTAAAGGCGGTAATTAATATCAATACGGGTTTCCAATGCTTAATGGTGTATAGTGCCAAAAGCGCCACTAAAAACAGCATGTGGTCGTAACCCTCAACATCGAGTATGTGTTCCCAGCCTAATTGCAAATAAGCGTTGAAATTGCTCATGGTTGAAATTGTAAGGTGTGTTTTGTTTTTCGTCTGTCAAAGATAAATGTCTGTTGAGAATTTTGGGTGTGCAATTGCAGTATGTTTTTCTGAGAGGGAAGTACGTGTATGAGTGAAGACCATGATAGCGTTGCGGTGGCTTGATTCGTCAATGGTATTTCAAAATAAATCCACTGCGCATCCAAATCACCTTCTCGCCCCACGTAGTGTAATTGGTGGTTTTGCATGTTAATATGTGCAATTATGTAATCCCATATTCGCTCGTCTGCGTCATCGGGTTCAATGGATGTCCCGAGATTGAGAAGGGGCTTTCCCGAATGGTCGCTGATGGCGTTTTCGAGGTCATCGGTGAATATTTTGAGCGCGCATTCAAGTGTGTTTTCAGAGGTGTTGTGATGCACTTCGAGAACGGACAAGTAAAACGGGTGGGCACTCGTTGTAAGGGCAAAGAATAAATACGAAAGGATAAACATAGTCACGAAATTACGTTACAGCACACAAATGCTATTCTCAATTTTGCAAAATAAAAAAAGCCGCATGAATGCTCTCGTGCGGCTTTTTATAATGTTAAGCGTATTACTTATTCAGCTGAAGCTGTCTCGTCCTCGCTCTTAATGATTGTCATTTCATCAATGAGGTTTCTCGCTCCGGCGTACTTATCGATGATGAATAAAATGTAGCGGGCATCTACGGAAATGGTTCGCTGTATTTCATCTTCAAAGAATATGTCGCCACTCATGGCTTCCCAGTTTCCGTCGAAAGCACACCCAATGAGGTGACCTTTACCGTTGATGACGGGGCTACCGCTATTTCCTCCGGTAATGTCGTTGTTGGAAATAAAGTTAACGACTAAATCGCCATTTTCATCGGCATAAGGTCCAAAGTCTTCTTCGTTGATGAGGTCAATCAAGCGCTCTGGTACGATGAATTCGCGGTCGTTGGGATTTTCCTTTTGGAGAATTCCACGATGTGTGGTTTTGTAATCGTAAAATGCACCATCGCGAGGGAAATAGCTGCCTACCGACCCCCAAGTAAGACGCAATGTGCTGTTGGCATCGGGGTAAAATTTGCGATCGGGTTGCATTTTTTGCAAACCGGATGTGAAGATGCGGTACCCGCGTGCTTTTTTATCGGCTGCTTCGGGGTGGTTGTTTTGTCCGTACTGGTAGGTTTCATAGAGATCTTGAGATGCGATGTAGCCGAGGTCTTTTTTGAGGGACTTTTCTTTTGGCTTGTTTAGGAATTTATCGAAAGCCTCTTGGCTGGCAAAAATGCTTTTGCTGAAAAGATTGTCAGCAAACTTCTCAAAATTGCCTTTGTACTTTTTCTCGATTAGGTTGCCAAAAAATGCAGGGTGTACATCAGATGGTAAGTTGCGGTGGTACAGTTCGAGTAGCTCACCTGCCATACGTTGATCGATGTGCGCGTAGTAATCCTCAAAGTGCGATTCTGCATTACTTTTAAGTGCACCAACGATTTGTGCGAGGGCAGCTTCTTTTTGCTGAATGAGGGTTTGTTTTTCCTCCTTGTCTTTTTCGAGTTTGATTTTGGCGTCGAAGTCGCTCTCTGTTTTGAAATAACGGTCGAGGGCAAACCCACTTCGCAATGCAAAGATGTAAATTTCTGCGCCAGATAGGCCGGCTTCACGTGCGTATATTTCGGTTACTGCATATTTATCACTCGTTTCGTAGAATGAACGGATGAGCGGGAGCGCTTGAGCGTAGTGTTCGCGCTCTTCGGCAGGTAATGTCTGAACCCATTGCTCGTACTTGTCTTCAAGGGCTTTCTTTTTGCTGGCCACTCGATTGCGACGAAGTTGTTCGGTTTGACCTTGGAAATACTTCCAATAGTTGGCAGTGCTGGCGTATTTGCTCGCAAAGTTGATGCGAACCTCGTCGTCGGCATCCATGTACTCACGCATGATGGCCAATTTTAAATCGCGAACATCGACTACAGCCTGGTTTGTTTTTTCGAGCGCTTGCTTGATACCGTAACTTGTACGGTAGCGGTCGGTGCTTCCGGGAAAGCCAAATACCATGGTGAAATCGCCTTCGCTGACTCCGTCAAGGGAAACCGGTAGGTGGTGACGTGGCTTGAGGGGAATGTTGTCTTCGCTATATTCCGCTGGTTTACCGTCGGCATCAGCGTAAACGCGAAACAGCGAAAAATCACCGGTATGGCGTGGCCACATCCAGTTGTCGGTGTCGCCACCAAATTTCCCAATGCTGCTGGGTGGAGCACCTACCAGACGTACATCTGTAAAACGCTCGTATACCATTAAGTAATAATTATTGCCGTGCATAAAGGGTTTTACTTCTGCTTCGTAATGTGTACCGTCAGTGGCTTCAGACGTAATTTCTGCAGAAACACGACGAGCGGCGGAGGCGCGTTCTTGGCTGGTCATATCTTCGTTAAGCTCGGCGTAAACACGTTCGGTAACGTCTTCCATGCGAACCAAAAAGCGGACAAACAGACCAGGGTTGTGTTTTTCTTCTTCAAGACTCATCGCCCAAAACCCTTCAGATAAGTAATCGTTTTCGACAGTTGAATGGTTTTGAATTTGTCCGTATCCGCAGTGGTGGTTTGTGAGGATAAGACCTTGATCTGAAATGATTTCTCCGGTACAAAAACCACCAAATGAAACAACGGCGTCTTTAAGGCTTGATTGGTTGATGCTGTAGATGTCTTCAGCGGTAAGCTCAAGACCGGCATCTTTCATATCGCCTATGTTCATTTTTTTGATGAGCATGGGAAGCCACATACCTTCATTGGCGAAGAGTAGGGCAGGCAGCAACAGTAGGGCGCTGATAAAGCGAATGTACTTCATAAGTGTGTATTGTTTTTTAATTGGGGGCTAAGATACAAATACCGAATCAAACGATATCATCAATCGCACGTGCTAATTTACGGTCTTTATCGGTGATGGTATTGCCTTGGTCGTGGGTGGTAAGCATGATGTCTACTGTGTTATATCCAATGGTCATTGTGGGGTGATGATTTTGCTTATCGGCTACCATAGCAATGTTTACGACGGTTGCAACAGCTTCAGCATATCCGTCGGTTTTAATGCTGCGGTGTAACGCTCCGCTTTCTTCTTTCCAGTTTTTATTATTTGACATCGCTGATTTTTAATGTGTTAGTCATTCCTAATTCATTGATGGGCATAGACGCAATTTTAATAATGCGGTCGCCCTTAGAGACTAAACCGGCCTCGGCAACCATTGTTTTTATATCGGCAAAGGTTTTATCGGTGGAGGCCAACTCGTCGTAGAAGAATGTTTGAACACCCCAAACCAAGCTAAGCATATTTAAAATATTGTGGTTTGCCGTGAACACTGCGATGTGTGTCCTCGGGCGGTGACTGGATATTTTAAACGCTGTGTACCCCGAGTGGGTCATGGTGAGGATGGCTTTGGCACCAATTTGATCGGCAATTTTACTGGCATTGTAGCAAATGGAGTCTGTGATGAATCGTTCGCCGGCTTCTTTGGTAGGGGGGTGTTTTTTTAAAAAGTGGGGTGCGGCATTTTTTTCAACGTGTTCGATGATGCTGCTCATCATCTTTACGACTTCTACGGGGTACTTTCCTACCGAGGTTTCTCCAGACAGCATAACGGCATCGGCGCCATCAAGCATGGAGTTGGCTACGTCGTTGACTTCGGCACGCGTAGGACTCATATTGGTCATCATGGTCTCCATCATTTGGGTGGCGATGATGACGGGAACACTTACTTGTAAAGCGCGTTTTACTATGTCTTTTTGAATCACCGGTACACTTTGCATAGGAACTTCAACCCCTAAATCGCCACGAGCTACCATTACTGCGTCGGTAGCTTGGAGGATGGCATCGATGTCGTTTACGGCCTCCGGTTTTTCTATTTTGGATACGATACGCGCGAAACCGCTTCGCATTTTAATTTCATTGCGGAGTTCTTTTACATCCTCAGCACTGCGAACAAACGACAAGCCAACCCATTCTACCTCTTCCTCTATGGCGGCGCTAAGGTCTTCTAAGTCTTTTTCCGTAAGGCAGGGAAGCGATACGTTTGTATTGGGTAAATTGACACCCTTACGCGACTTAAGCGCCCCACCTTGTATGACCTTTGTTGTAACTGTGTCTTCGCCATTGGTGTCTACAACTTCTAATATGAGTTTTCCGTCGTCTAGAAGAATGCGTTCGCCAGCGTTTACATCTTGGGCAAAACTTTGATACGTTAAAAACGCACGTTCACTATTGCCTAAGCATTCGTTCGTGGTGAGGGTAAATGCATCACCAGCATTGATATAGGTCCCTTCTTCTACTTCCCCCAATCTGAGTTTTGGTCCCTGAAGGTCGGCGAGAACAGCTACGGCAAAGTTGTTTATTTCGTTGACTTCGCGAATCAGTTTAATGGTTTTTTTTATGCCTTCAGGGTTGCTGTGACTACAGTTAACCCGAAACACATTTACCCCTGCATGTACCAAGTTGGTTAGTGTGTTAAAATCAGATGTCGCCGGTCCTAAGGTGGCAACAATTTTTGTTTTTTTGTGGTGCATATTTTTAATTTTTTGAGTGTTGATGCTCTTTTCGTGCTATTGTTGGGTGATACGCGTTTCATTCATAGCCTTTCTGTCTTGATGAACCATTGCGCGGTCTGTACCTTTTAGTTAATGGAGGAACAGACTGAAGATTATGAAATAACATTTACAATATTACAAAACCCATCGTCATTCGTAAAACAGCCATGATAAACGTTTGTTATTTTTTTTACTTAGGGGCCGTGGTAGAAAACAGTGGATTTGGGGTGTTGCTTCTTGAACGTTGAGAAGGATATTGTTTAACGGGCTTCTGTCGTCTTCCCAGCAAAGCCAAGCGTCGGTTTTTTTGTCGATCAATACGTGACGTTCCGGAACACTAAAAAGCTCTCCTTCTCGATCAGATTCTTGCTCGAGGGAAAAGTTATTAATCAAGAAGAAGACCTGATGCTCACGCTCGTCGCGATAACATGTAAAATTTGCCGATGTTTTTTTATCGATGCTGATACGGAAGTCTTCCGGGGTTTTGCGAAAGCGAAACGCATTGCTTTTGTTTAAAAAGTACGCCAACTGCGTTATGGTAAGTGGGCTATTAATGCCAAGAACACAGAGGTCTTCGTGTTCATTTAGTTCTAATTTTAGTTGTGGCTTCATAAACTTTCTTTGCGGCATTTTCTTCAGCACTTTTTTTAGACCGTCCGCTGGCTCGCGCTTTTTGAACGTCATCTACAAGAAGCACCACCTCGTAGACGTGTTTTTGCTTCTGCGGTACGTGTTTGAAGGTTAAACGTCTTTTGTTTTTTTGACTCCATTCGTAAAGCAGAGATTTGTAGCTGATCACTTTTCGATTCAGTTCCTCTAAATCAATGTGTGGCGTGATGATTTTCTTCTCCACAAATGTATGACAAATGCGGTAACCTCGGTCGATGAATACGGCTCCAATCAAGGCTTCAAGTGCATCGCCGTAAATGGAATTTGCGTTTCGAATTCCCGACTTTTGGACGCTGAGAAGTGATGGGATATCCATTTTTACGGCGATGGCGTTGAGTGTGTTTCGGTTAACCATCTTAGCCCTCATGTTAGAGAGATATCCTTCATTCACGGAGGGGTAGGCTTTGTATAGTACGTGAGCACAGATTGTTCCGAGTACAGCATCTCCCAGAAATTCGAGTCTCTGGTTATTGGGCTCATCAGAGAATTTTCCGGTGTGCGGCATGGAGCTATGCCTTAGAGCAAGCTCGTATATAAATTCATTCCGTGGACGAAAACCAATAATAACCTGGAGGCGTTTTGAAAAATCCGATCTGGATTTAAGAAGAGCCGTAAACGCCATAGAGAGATTATTCCGCTTTTTTAAAGATTACCGATGCGTTGTGTCCTCCAAATCCAAAGGTATTGCTCAAGGCAGCTCTTACCGTTCTTTTTTCTGCTTTGTGGAGTGTGAAATTGAGTTTGTTATCAATGTCTTGGTCTTCCGTTTCATGGTTGATTGTGGGAGGAACAATATCGTTTTTCACAGACATAATTGCAGCGATGGCTTCTACAGCACCGGCAGCGCCTAGCAAATGACCGGTCATGGATTTTGTGGAAGAAATATTGAGTTTATACGCATTATCGCCAAACACAGTTTTAATGGCCTTGGTTTCGGCAATGTCTCCCAATGGAGTACTTGTGCCGTGTACGTTGATGTAGTCGATGTCATCGGCAGACATTTGCGCATCATCAAGAGCGTTAATCATTACGCGAGACGCACCTAATCCTTCCGGGTGAGGCGCAGTGATGTGGCTGGCATCTGCTGAAAGGCCAAAGCCAACGACCTCTGCATAGATTTTCGCACCTCGCTTTACAGCGTGCTCGTATTCTTCCAGTACGATGCACGCGCCGCCTTCACCCATAACGAATCCATCGCGGTTTTTACAAAACGGACGCGATGCTGTTTCGGGACTGTCGTTGCGAACAGAAAGTGCGTGCATGGCGTTAAAGCCTCCGATTCCAGCTTCTGTAATGGCTGCTTCCGAGCCTCCTGAAACGATGACGTCAGCTTTACCTAAGCGAATGTAAGTCATTGCATCAATGAGTGCATTGGTAGCGGATGCGCAAGCAGAAACTGTGGTAAAGTTGGGTCCGCGAAAACCATATTTTATGGAAATATGACCGGGTGAGATATCCGCAATCATTTTGGGAATAAAGAACGGATTGAAACGCGGCGTACCGTCGCCTTGGGTGTAGTTTTTTGATTCTTGAAGAAACGTGTCGAGCCCCCCGATTCCTGAGCCCCAAATAACACCAGTGCGATCGGGGTCGCAAGCATTTGGCTGATCCAAGCCGGCATCTTTAACGCCTTCTTCAGCGGCTACCATAGCAAAGTGCGTGAACCGATCCATTTTTCGCGCTTCTTTGCGGTCTAAAAAATCAGTTACATTAAAGTTTTTCACCTCACATGCAAAACGTGTTTTGAAGCGTTCTGCATCAAAACGAGTGATGTTAGCTGCTCCGGATGTGCCTTTAATTAAGGCATTCCAATATTCATTAAGGGTGTTTCCAATAGGCGTTAAAGCGCCAAGGCCGGTAACTACTACACGTTTCAATTCCATAAGAGGTAACTTAAAAATTAGGTGAGGTAGGGGAGTGTTTTGTGAATTGTAAGTCACAAAACTCAGCACTTAAAAATCCAATACATTGGATTTTTAAGTGCGAGTATGGCAACAAGTGTTGCAAAATAACGCGTTTACTTAGAAGCAAGTTCGTTTTCAATGTAGGTTACCGCTTGACCTACGGTGGCAATGTTTTCGGCTTGATCATCCGGGATTTGGATGTCGAACTCCTTTTCAAACTCCATGATGAGCTCTACGGTGTCGAGTGAATCTGCTCCTAAATCGGCAGTGAAACTTGCTTCGGTAACTACTTCGTTTTCATCAACGCCGAGTTTTTCAACGATGATGGCTTTTACACGTGATGTGATGTCAGACATAGCGAAAAATTTAAATTAATTTTCAGTTTGCAAATAAATGACCTTTGTTTTGATTGAACAACAAAATTTAAACCTTTTGAAAAAGGAAAAGAATTCATGGATTTTGATGATCAATAATGAAATTTATTTGATTATAATTTTCTGCGAAAGGTAAACAAAAATCCCACGATTATTTAAGCAGTATTTTAATGATTACGTTTACGCGGTGTAAATATATGTTCAATTTTTTAAATGAAGGTGATCTGGAATCGACATCAGTCTCATAACACGTTTTAAATTGTGTGACGATTCGATTATACGCTGTTGGTGATATGTTTAAACGTAAATAGACATCTATATTTGTTGTGTTATGCTGAGGCAATGTACCTAAACCAGCCAAAAACGTTTTAAACAGACAATATAAAAGGGTTTGGGGAATTATCTTTTTTACTTACTTTCGCTGTCTCACATTGTGTTGTTTGCAACACCTTTTATACAGTTTGATGAAAAACATTGCAATTTTTGCTTCCGGCTCCGGTTCAAATGCCGAGGTTATTGTTCGTCACTTTATGGATAGTGATTTAGCGAGAGTTCACATGGTCGTTACAGATCGGAAAGATGCCGGAGTTATAGAGCGGATGAAGTCATTCGACGTGCGAATGAAAGTCATCACGTATTCTCAGTTGACGAATGGTGATTTGCTTGAATCGTTAAAAGTAGCGCGTATTGACTTGCTTGTTCTCGCCGGCTTTTTACGGTTAATCCCAACCGATATAATTGAGGCCTTCCCGCAACGCATCATCAACATCCATCCCTCACTCTTACCGGATTTTGGAGGAAAGGGTATGTACGGGATGCACGTGCACCGCGCTGTAATTGAAAGCGAGGCAGAGGAAAGTGGTATAACCATTCACTATGTCAATGAAGCGTTTGACGAAGGAGAAATCATTTTTCAGGATACGGTTGAAGTATACGAAGACGACACACCAGAAGATTTAGCATATAAAGTACAGCAGCTCGAACACCGTCACTATCCCGATGTCATCGAATGGGTGTTAGCGCAATTTGATATATAATGATATATTTATACACGGACGGAGCCAGCAGCGGTAACCCTGGCCCGGGAGGTTACGGAGTGGTTCTCATTTACAAGCAACAAAAGAAAGAACTCAGCGCCGGTTTTCGCAAAACAACCAATAATCGAATGGAGTTGTTGGCCGTCATCGTGGGTTTGGAAGCATTGAAAAAAGCGCCTCTTGACGTCACTGTGGTATCCGATTCGAAATACGTTGTGGACGCGGTCAATAAAAAGTGGGTATTTGGATGGGAAAAAAAGGGATTTTCAGGAAAAAAGAATCCCGATCTATGGCGACGTTTTTTGCGCATATACCGCAAGCACAATGTGGTTATGCAGTGGGTGAAAGGTCATAGCAATCACGTGTACAATGAGCGTTGTGATGCATTGGCAGTTGCCGCAGGCAAACAGCCGAATTTACCGGCCGACACCGGTTTTGAACAGTCTCTTCAGTAAGAATCAAATCATGAATTTGCTCGACTTAATCCTTTTGTTGCCACCATTAGCAATGCTGTTTCGCGGGTGGCGGCGGGGATTTTTTAAACAACTCTTCTCATTAGGCGCCATCCTTTTGGCGTCTGGCGTAGCCGTGTATGCCAACCGATCATTTGTTGTGGCACTCTGGAAAGACGAAAAAGCAGTTGAGTACTTTACGGCTAATATGGTTCTTATCGTTATATCTGTACTTGTCATACTTGTTATTGTCTTGTACCTCGGTCGTTTTTTTACGAAGCTTTTTGATGCATTGCGACTGGGAGGTATCAATTCCTTTCTCGGGTCGGTGTTTGGGTTTGCTAAGGGAACAGTGTTTACTTTACTCATTGCATTTATCATTCAAGCGACCTCGCTTCATGTACCCGGTTGGCAAGAAGAACAGCGCCGTGGAAGTTTGGTGTTGCCCTATTGTAAAGCTGCAAATGCAGTGATTCTATCTGTGCTCTTGGGATCGGAGGATGTTGATTGGAAAAGCGTATTACCGGAGGATGTTCCAATCCTGACGGTTTTTCACAGCAGATAAGTGTTAATTTTTTTTTACAAAGTAGATTTTTTACTATAAATAGAGCGCCTTGATGCATTCGTGTGTTGAGTCATTGTTTGATAATCTGCAGTTAGTGCTTACAATTTATTTTTTAATCACTTAAAAAATAAAACACCTAAATGCATTTGTTTAAAATGTTAAAATCATAGAGGTTGACGGATATATGTGCTTAAGAGAACGAGCAGTTCAATTAAATTTTTGAAAAATCCAATAAAAAAATCTAAATTTGTAAATTCAACTAACCATCAGGTTTTAAACTTTAAGATTTATGTCACAGTTTTATTCTCGAAAAAAACAAACGTTTTTTATTGCCATTTTGGCGCTTCTGTTTTTTGGCACTTCGCTGAGTGCGCAGACAACCTTTACGATTGGTACAGGTACAACTGCTAATACAGCAACCGGCTATCCAACCCCTTACGGTAATTGGTACTGGGGAAATCGACTGCAAATGATTTACCGCGCGTCCGAGCTCACGGCTGCTGGTGCTACTGCCGGGATGATTTCTTCTATTTCGTTTAATATTGACAACCTCAACTCCGTGCCGGCGCTCAACGATTTTGAAATAAAAATCAAAAACGACGTCACCAACGACCTTTCAGCAGCGTGGGTAACTGGTATGACTACGGTTGTTCCGGCTGCAACGTATACGCCATCTTCCACCGGGTGGAACACGCATACGTTTTCCTCGCCATTTTTCTGGGATGGTTCCTCAAACATCATTGTTGAGGTATGTTCGCAGAATTCCAGTTTCACTTCTTCGGGCAATGCATCTGTGCAATGGACAACCGGATTGCCGACCGGAACTTCACGAACCTACAGAATGGACGCTGCCGGTATTTGTTCAAATACCGCCACGTCAAATCTGTCGCCAACCAATAGACCAAACGCTCAGTTTGTCATCACCTCCGGCCCGTGTATCGATCCTCCTTTTGCGGGTTTTGCGAGCGTAAGCGATGCGAGTCCTTGTATCAACGATAACGTGAACTTGAGTTTAGATAGTTTGACTTTGGGTGCCGGACAGAGCTATCAGTGGCAAGTCTCACTCGATGGTTCCACTTGGGCTTCAATGCCGGGTGATACAAATATGAATGCGACGATTACAGCTGCTGACACTGCCTACTACCGCGCCATCGTAATGTGTGGAACAGGAGTGGACACCAGTACTGCGGTAATCGTAGAGCCTGTAGGTACGCCGTTAAGTGGTACTTATACCATCAACCAAAACGCAGCAGCTTCTGCTACCAACTACACGTCGTTTCAAAGTTTCTTTGACGACCTAGAGTGTGGAGGTGTTTCGGGTCCTGTTATTGTCAATGTTGTTACCAATTCCGGACCCTATGTGGAACGGGTAGTGGCTCCTGAAATATCGGGCGTATCGTCGGTGAATACAATCACCATAAATGGAAATGGGAACGAATTGCAACACGCAGGTGGTGCAAATGATCGCGCTACGCTAACGTTCGATGGAACAGATTGGGTAACCATAGATAATCTTGTGATTGAAGCAGACGGCGTTTCCTATGGTTGGACCTTACATTTAACAAATGGTGCAGACCACAATACATTCACAAATTGTTCATTTTTGAGCAGTGAGACGTCAACGTCAACACTATTTGCTAACATCGTCTTTTCAAATAGCCCTACCAGTCCAACCATTGCTGGCTCTTCGGGAAACCACAATCACTTCGAAGACAACCTGATTAAAGGTGGCTATTACGGCGTCGCCATTAATGGAGCAAGTGCAGCAAACTTAGACGTAGGAAACAGTTTTGTCAACAACGAAATTGCAGAATGGAGGTACTATGGCATGTACGTGAGAGCTCAGGATTCCATGGTCATTCACGGTAATGACATTCACCGTGAGACCAGAAGTGATCACACATTTCACAGAGCCATCCACTTTTGGACGGGAATGAGAAATGCGCGGATTACCAACAATAAATTTAGAGATTTTCATACAGGTACGGGTGGCTCTACCAACACCAGTACGAACTATGTCATTTATATGAGTTCGGCAAACGGTAGCGCAACCGAGCCTAACATTATCGCCAACAACTTGATTTACAATATGAAAAATCAGGGCGGCTACTATGGCATCTATAACTTTAATTCGAGTGACTGGTGGGTACTTCACAATACATTTGTACATAATCCTACAGAACCCTCATCTAACCTTACTCGAATTTATTACCACACCAGTACTGGAAATAACCTAAAGTTTAGCAATAACATAGCCTACGTTGACCAACCGGGTACCGGTCAACGCCACATGGTTTACCTCAACAATACGTCGGCAGATATAGAAGTAAAAGGCAATGCCTATTATTATGACGACCCTTCAGCGGCCAATAATCACATTGGTTATTATGGCGGAAACCAAAGCGATATTTCTGATTGGCAGGCCGTGAACAATAGTGCATTTGACCAATCTGCGGTGGTTGCTGATCCGTTTTTTGTAAACCTAGCAATAGATTCTCTACGTCCGCAAAATCCGATTCTTAAGTTCATAGGTGACAACGTTCTATCTGCCGTACCTGAAGATTTTGACGGAACACCGCGTACCGCAACACCTGATCCCGGTGCGTATCAATTTGAACCGCCACAAGGTGCCGATATGACCATCTTGGGTTTCTCGAGTCCGCTTGGATCTTGTCCCGGTAATGTTGACGTCATTGTTAATGTCAATAACCTTGCTTCAGATACGGTGACGGCCATTCGCATCAATTGGAGCATTAACAATGTGGCGCAAACACCGGTAGTGGTTACGGATACGTTTTCATCCGGTAACATTGTGCCCATTACTCTTGGTTCGTTTACGCTGGCAGCAGGTGTTACCTACGATATTGAGGCTGAAATTGATAGTATTTATCCGGGTATCGATTTGGATGTTTCCAATAATCAAGCGGAAATTTTGGGATATCGTTCTGGCTTGGACGGCGCTTACACTATAGATCAGCTCTCATTGCCATCTGCAACAAACTTCTCAAGTTTTGAAGACTTTGCCGATGCTCTTTCATCCTTTGGCGTTTGTGGGAGTGTGGTTGCAACCGTCGTCTCTGGTACTGGGCCATATACCGAGCAAATTGCCTTTGGCAATATAAGTGGTGCGTCTAGTACCAACACCATTACCATAAACGGTAACGGCAATGAATTGAGTTTCCTTTCTACAAGTGGAAGCGAGCGTTATACGCTGGCGCTCAATAGCTCTTCCTACGTTACCATCGATAGTCTGCGCATTGTTGCACAAGGTGGCGGCACAGGTGAGTTTGGATGGGGTGTTTGGTTAACCGGTGGCGCCAATCACAATACCATTAAAAATTGTGAGATATTGGTGGATACAACCCAAACCACAACAAACTATGGTGGTATCATCATGACCAGCGATGCAAGCAATGCCATCCCGTTTGGTTCTGCTCCATTTGGCAACCATAACACCATTGAAAACAATACCATTATTGGGGGTTACTACGGCATCACGTGTATTGGTAATAATATTTCGGACCAAGCTGTTGGAAATAAAATTCTCAACAACACGGTTACAAACTACCGTTTTTACGGAATGTATTTGCGCGGGCAAGACAGCCTTGAAGTGCGAAACAATGAAGTAACACGCGGCGATCGTTTCTTTTCGGGTTTTGTGACGTATTATGGTGTATTCTTCTCAACCGGCTTTACCAATAGCGTCATCGATGGAAACTGGATTCACAGCAGCTGCGACAACTGTGATAATGTTACATCTGCGCAGTATGCCACGTATTTTAGTGGAGCTTCCGGTTCAGCGGGCAATGTGAATATTTTCTCGAATAACATTATAAGCGATATCAATGGAGATGGATCAGCCTACGGAATATATGCCTTTACCAATAACTTCTGGCGCTACTATCACAACACGATTGTGATGGACGGAACTGCTCCATCCCCAACAACCTGGGCTGTTTATAGCTCCGGTAACACAGGCGATTCTGAATTTGTAAACAACATCATCTCTGCCGATAAAAGTGGTACCGTGGTTGGTATGAATTTCCCAACAGCAACCAATACCATCGGTGCAGATTACAACGCCATCTATGTTCCCAATGGAGATGTAGGACGCTTGGGAACTACCGATTATTCAACTTTGGCCGACTGGCAAACCCAGGGATTTGAAGCAAATGGTCAATTGGCGCCACCTAATTTTGTAGACCCTGCAAACCAAGACTATACTCCAGGTACACCAGCATACTCTCAACAAGGTGCCAACGTGTTGAGTGATGTGCCCGTTGATTTCTTTGGTGCTGTACGCAGTACTACACCAGACTTAGGAGCCATCGAGTTTATTCCGCCCGGTTGTGCCGGACCATTTGGATTAAGTCTAGACAGTGCAACGTCTTCTTCCGGATTCATTTCTTGGAATTCAGATGAAACGGAGTGGGTTGTTGAATGGGGACCTGTTGGTTTCCTCCCTGGGTCAGCTGTTGGAATACAGGTGGGCGCAACCAGCAATACAATGTTTGAAGTGGTTGGTTTTCAATCTAATACATGTTACCACGTATTTGTTGCGGAGGTGTGTAATGGCGATACCAGTGATTACACCGGACCACTTACCATTTGTACACCAAAAGCCAACGACGCCGAAATGCTTGGGTTGGTTACTCCAGAAGACCGCGATTGCGGTGAGGATAATACAGATGTGGAAGTAGAAATTCGCAATAATGGATTTTTCCCCATCACGCAGGTTGATATCACCGTTGAAATATCGGGGGCGTTTACACAAACACTCAACCATACCTATACGGGTAACCTCCAGATGGGGCAAACCGATGTCGTAGTGGTGGGTAACCTCGACTTCAGCGATGGTGGTTTGTTTGATGTAGTAGCCTACGTGACGCTTCCCAATGATGAAGATTCCCTAAATGATACAGCGTCTACCATGGATTTACGTATCATACCCGAAGAGCCACGCATTGAAAACTTGCCATTCTGTGCCGGTGATGATTCGGTTGTTCTTTTCGGCGTTCACCTTCCGAATTTAGTCGGCTACCGTTGGTACGATGCTGCAAGCGGTGGAACACTTCTCAGTACAGACGATACCATTATTGTCCCCTCTTCAGTACTGCCCAATTTATGGTTGGCCTACGATACAGCCATTGCGCCTACACCGATGTTTGGTACGGCTTGTACACCACTATTCACAACAGGTTGTACTGTGGGTGATCAAATCGACAATGTTTCCTCAACAGGTGGTTTGACCTCAAACATCTCAAATCTGCAGTCGGGTTGTTCGTCCGGAAACTACGGAGACTTTACAAATCAAATGGTTGACGCAATCCCCGGACAAACCATCGACATCGAGGTACAGGCCGGTCCTTCTTGGAGTCAAGGCTTCCGCATTTGGATTGATTGGGATAACGACGGAGATTTTACCGGTCCCGGAGAAGATGTTTGGAATTCGGTAACCTCCGCAACAACACCGTTTACCGCAAGTATTACGGTTCCGTTGTCTGCAAGTCCCGGCGAGAAGCGTATGCGCGTTCGTTGCGACTTTGTTAGCGTGCCTACCGATCCGTGTGCGCAGCAGTCGTTCGGTGAAGTTGAAGACTACACCTTTGTGGTTGTTGGTGGTGAGGCTTGTAGCCCCAACAGAACGCAAGCAGACATTACTGGAGATTCCATCCCTGTAGCTTCGTTTACCTACACAATCCTTCCAAATTTGGAGGTAGAGTTTGTCAATACATCCACGCCTTCAGGAACAAATGCAGTATGGGATTTTGGTGCCATGGGTACGGCAACCGGTGATACCGTTACCATGACATTCCCGGAAACCGATACATTTGAAGTATGCTTACAGGTGAGTAACTTCTGTTCATCAGACAGCGTTTGCGAAATGATAGAGGTGTACGGTATAGGGGTTGAGACGTTTGCGTTGAGCAATCTCAATATCTACCCCAACCCCAATGACGGTCGGTTTACGGTTTCCTTTACTCAGGACTTTATCAGCGACGTTACCGTTGAATTGGTTGACTTAGCCGGTAAAACTGTTTATAAAGAACTAATCGAGGACTTTAGTGGTAGTTACCATAAAATGTTTGACCGCACGGATGTAGCGTCGGGTAATTACCTGTTGCGCATACGAAATACCAAAGGCGCTGCCATCCGTAAAGTGACAATCAATAAATAATACGATAGTTTGTATTTAATTAAACACTCTTCAGGCCATTTGCTTGAAGGGTGTTTTTTTTTTGTCGTTATTTGTTTTTGAGCTGTATATTTAACTATTGATTTAACTGTAACACCGTATAAATGGAGTATGTCCATAAAGTTAAAGTGGAAAGGCTAGACGTTCGGTTACAACGCAGCGATTGGACTTAATATACGGGCACTAAATATAGGGGTATGAAAAATTGGCGTCTCACTCCTTTTAGCATTTGTTTCGTTAGGTTTAAAATCCTTTTTTTATTTTTTGCTGTGTTCCTTGTTTTTCCGGTTTTAGGGCAAAGAGGAGTGGAGATGACGGAAAGATTTGTCAAAAGCATAAGTGCAAAAATTAATGTAAATACCTTAGCAAACTTCGGTGTTGAAAACATTTCTGATAGAGAAACGATGATTCTTCAGCCATTGGATTATCGTATAGATTCCATTATTCAACATCTTGTTTTTCCAATATTTAGTACACCTGAAAGACCTCAACGTGCGTTTGGATATTCGTTTTCAGGTACGGGATCAAACACTCGAGTTACTGAAGAGCGCATTTATACCTATCACGTTATGAACGGTGATTTTAGCGGTCAACAATCCAGACGATTATTAGATTATAATCAAAATCGCCAATTGCTTTCCGAGAGATTAGAGGAGCTGCAGTCGGATAGTTGGGTGGAGGTTGAAAGAATTGAGTACGCATACAATCAAAACGGTCATTTAGTATCATTAAAAGAGTTTTTCCATACTGATTTTTCTGTAGGTGATTCTATATCGTACAGGTATAATGCTGACGGTCTTATTGAGTCGGTAGATTTTTATGAAAAATTGGGGACATTTAGGAATTGGTCGCGTTTCCTTAGCATAACAAACGTGACATACGAAAACAGAAACGAAACCGCTGTAGAGATTGGTGTAAGCGATGGTAGTGGCGGAATACAAACATTAATGCGATTGGTTGATTTAGAGTGGGATTTAGGATATTACCCGATTGTTGATGGCTTTGTGAGCTTAATTGTGCCAAGTTATTCACCAAAATTATTTGGAAATGCGAAAATTACATATCCCTCTAAAGTGACAATTGAAGATTATGTTGGGGGAAATTGGTACACCAGGTCTAAATCAGAATTTGTGGGTCAAACCGGTAATGTATATGCGTTGAATGAAGCCTATGCATCGGGGTCGATAGGTGCTCCACTGACGGATTCGATTTTTCTGTATCTCCACGAAAACAGCAGTGGTGATTTTTATTATGTCTTTGCCGAGGTTTACGATACAAGTGGCACAACAATGGTTCCGTATTTTAAAGACTCTATAGTTCATGATGCTTTTGGAAATGAAGCGCTTTACAGAAGTTCGTTTTTTGATATAGATAATCAGCGTTTTGTTACCACCCTTAAAGAAGAGAGGGGGTTTTCTTACGGGGTGAATAACGCAATCACTGAAATAGATTATTCGCATTATGAACGAGGGTTTTGGGAAACTAATTTCAGGTTTGAGTTGTTTGGATTTAATAAAATCTCCACGGAAAGCATTTTGCGCTCTAATGCATGTAAGGTGTATCCAAATCCTGCAAATGAGTTTATACAAATTGATTCTGCTTATGAGAATGATCAATCGTATAAAATTATGGGAATGGATGGTAAGGTGATGAAGTCTGGTAAGACTCAACGTGGTTTCATTTATTTGGAAGGATTACCATCAGGGTTATATATATTACATTTAGAAAATGGGCTTAGAAAAAAGGTGGTGGTAAAAAATTGATTAATCTAATCAAAAAAATAATCGTACTTTAGTCATCCTCTATAATTAACGCAAATGTATATGAAATCCTCCACATTTTATCTCCCGATACTTTTTGCCGTTCTTGTTTCACTGTTCTCATCGTGCAAAGATGATGAAGCGCCAACAGGAAAGCCGCCTATAGGAAGTGGTGCCAATGATGTAGCAACAGCATCGCATTGGATGGGTTTGGATGTGCTTAAAGCCATTCATTCTCATGAGCCCAACGAAACTGTTTTGATCTCACCCTTAAGTATCCAAACGGCGTTCAACATGGCGTTGGAAGCGGCCAAGGAAAGCACATACGACCAAATAACTGCTGTGATGCGATACGGTTCTTTAGACGTGGAAACCATTCGTAAACAAAGTGGTGAAACCGCCAATGTGCTGGTCAATCAAAGTGGACACCCATCAGTAACTCTTGCCAATGCCTTCTTTTACGACCCTACGCGCTTAGACCCAAATACTAATTTTATCGATGCACTTACAGAGCACTACGGAGCATATGTTGCTACTGGTGATTTTGATCAGCAGTCGGCCGTAGATAACATCAATCAATGGGTAGACGACAAAACAAAAGGGTTGATTGAAGAAATCATCGATGACATTTCAAAAGATGAACTTTCGTTTTTGATCAATGCATTGCACTTTAAATCTGACTGGGCTAATGCGTTTGACGAAAATCAAACAGAAACCGGCAGTTTTAAAAAGACCGATGGAACAACCCTTTCGGTTGATTTTATGTCTTCGGATCGCAACGTTACCTCAACATTCAACGACAACTGGCTGATGGTTGACTTGCCGTTTAAGGACTCCACGTTCAGCCTAACGCTTGTGCGTCCCACTGATGATGATAAAACGAATTGGTTGCCTGATTTCACATCGCAAGACCTCAAAGCTCTCTACGATAAATTAGAGTTTCAACGTGTTTACGTGACGATTCCAAAAATGGAACTTGAGTTTGAATACGAGCTGAGCAAGCCACTAAAGGATTTGGGGATGACCGATGCGTTTTTACATTCTGTAGCAAATTTCACCGGAATGGGAATACCTCTTGAAGGGCCGAACATTTTCATTACCCGTGTGGATCACAAAACCGTACTAAAAGTCGATGAAAAAGGCGCTGAAGGTGCTGCTGTTACGTCCATTGGTTTTGGGGTGCTCTCTATGCCGCCTAGCATTACCTTTGATGTGCCGTATCTATTGAGCTTGCGCCATATTCCTTCTGGTACGGTACTGTTTATGGGGTTTGTTGAGGAGCCGAGTTAAGGCGCGTTTTAACAGTTAAAAACTAAAAGTTAAGAGTTAAAAGTATGCTTT
>SKIJ01000164.1 GCA_007116495.1 Cryomorphaceae bacterium
CCGTACACCATGAGGTTAGTTTGGTAACTTACCGGTGTCAAAAAGGCCGCAGATGCCCCAAATGCAAGGGTTAAATACACCGTAGTGGGATTGTAACCTCCGGCGTGAATGAGTTCCCACGCAATGGGAAAGACAATGGCAACAGCCGCAACATTGGTAACGAAAGATGTGAAGAGCAAGGTAAAGAGAAACAATGCGATTAATGTTGCAATGGTTGGCCAATGTTGAACAACATCGAGCAGGGGTTGTGATACCATACCTGCTGCACCGGAGTCGATGAACCCCTTCCCTACGGTGATGGCTCCTCCTAGAATCAGCAACAAATCCAAGTTGGTTTGGCGCTTGATTTCACGGGAGCTAAACATCCCCAATGCAACCGCTACAGCTAACACTAACAACAACGCAATCACAAAATCAATCCATCCGAGAATAGCAGCAAAGATGCTGAAAACCAAAGACAGTAAAAAGATGGTCTGCTGGCGGCGCGAAGTTTTCGACCTTTCATTAATCCATTGCAGGGTATACAAATCTTTACCTCGCCTTACGCGGTCTTTGAAGTGTTTCCCGGCGGTAATTAGTAAAAGGTCTCCCGCTTGTAGGGGTATTTCGCCAAGCTTTCCCGACTGGCGTTCTCCATTGCGATGAATGCCGATTACGGCAGCGTCAAAGCGATCGCGAAAATTGACCTGTTTGAGGGTTTTTCCGTGGAGGATAGAATTTGCCGGCACAACGGTTTCCACTAAATCAGCTTCATTTCCAAGGTCGTATTGTTCGTTTTTTGCCCATACCAAGCCGGAAAAGGTTTGGATTACTTCCACAACGCGATTGGTGTCGCCGGCAAAGTACAATCGGTCGTTTGCACGCAGCACATCCTCCGGTCGCACGGACGGCATAAGCGACCCGTCACGGTATATTTCTGCCAGATAAACGCCCTCTAAGTTTCTGAGCTTGGCCTGCTCAATGGTCAACCCCACTAAAGGAGAATCTGCACTTAACCGAGTCTCTGCCAAATACTCGCGCAACACCCCTTGTTGATTGTCGTCAATGACTTGGTGATTGGGTAAGAGTTTACCGGAAAACAACACAATGAATGCTATTCCAACGATTGTTACAATGATGCCCGGGAGAAAAAAATCGGCAAACGTAAGCAGGGTTTCATTGCGCGAAAGCAAAAACCCGTTGAGCACTAAGTTTGTAGATGTACCGATTACGGTTATCATGCCCCCAAAAATGGCGGCATACGACAAGGGGATCAGCAAACGCGAAGGGGCAACCTTATTGCGTTTGCCCCACTGATACACGTAGGGGATAAACAACGCTACGATGGGGGTGTTATTCATCACCGAGGAAAGCAACGATACACTAGAACTCATCTGAAAGAGGAACGATCGGGGCGAGCGCGCTCTTTTAAACAGCTTGTCCAGCATCGACACCAACGGAAAGTGCTCGTGAACAATAGAGGTCAAATAAACCAGTAAAAAAATAGTGATGACGGCCTTATTGGAAAACCCCAGCAGCAAATCATCGACCGTTACAGCACCGAGAATTACCATAAATACCGCTCCTCCCATAAACACGTAGGAGGCGCGAAATTTATCCCACAGAAGCAGTAGGACGATGAGGGATGTGAGGATTAGGATGGGCAAGAGAGGGGAGTTAATTGAGAACCGGAGCGAAGCGTAGCTCAACGACCGAAGGGAGTTAATTGAGAATTGAGAATTAAGAATTGAGAATGGGAGGCGTTACCAGCCATTAGTTGACGTTTTTTTAACGGCTTGCGCATCGTCAGTCCCATTATAAGGACTACGAGAAAAGCAATGGCGAAACTAAACAAAAAATGGTTATTCCACAGTATATTCGCCATTCAAAATTTTTTTTATCATGCGTACTTTCACAATTGCTCTACTCCTACCCCTTTTTCTTCAAGCGCAAATCAACATTTCTTACCAAGAACCTCACGGGAATATTCTCAGTCTTGCCGATGCGGAGCGCCCGCCAATGATTTCCATGAATACCGACGGTACAAAGGCAATTCTTCTGTATCGCAGCAACTACGTGGGGATTGCTGAATTGGCGGAAACAGAGCTTCGCCTAGCGGGATTGCGCATCAACCCGGTAACCAATATTTCCTCGAGAGCGCGGTTTTACAACACCATTTCTCTTTACGATCCGGAAACAATGGAAGAAACCGACATACGTGGACTGCCGGAGAATGCACGCATCACCCATGTGTCTTGGTCGAAAACGCAAAATCACATTGCCTTTACGAACACTACAGCTAAGGGCGTAGAGCTTTGGGTGGTGGATTACAAGCGTGCGCGGGCTGAAAAACTTACGGATGATGACCTCAATGCGAATATGGGACGACCCTATGTTTGGATGGACAATGGATTTATCGTAAAGCGATTACCGGAAAACCGCCCCGTCCTCATCAATACGGATGAAGACATACCCAACGGCCCGGTGGTTTCGGTAAACGAAGCCGGTACCGAAGCACAGAACCGCACGTACCAGGATTTACTCAAGACGCCCAACGACGAAGCCAATTTTGAAACGCTTGCCACGTCGGAACTTTACCGTGTTACTCTGAAAGGAAAGCAAACAAAATGGCGCAGCGCCGGCATGTTCCGGAGCGTGTCGCCTTCTCCAAACGGGACATACATATTGGTCAGCGAAATCAACAAACCATTTTCATACATCGTACCCTACTCCCGCTTCCCTACTACGTACAACATTCTCGACGAAGCCGGAAAAACAATCACGACTCTAGAAGACGTTCCCCTTACCGAAGAATTACCCAAAGGATTTATGTCGGTGCGTACCGGAAAACGCAGCATACAATGGCGCGATGACCAGCCGGCCACGATCGTTTACGCAGAGGCCTTAGACGGTGGCGACGCGCGAAGCGAGGTCGACTACCGCGACGCTGTGTTTCAGCTTTCAGCGCCATTTGACGGAAGCCCAACAAAACTGCTGCAAACCAAACTGCGCTTTTCGGGCATCGAATGGGGAAACGACACCATCGCCGTGGTGAGCGAGTACTGGTGGAATAGCCGAACAGCCCGCATGCTTACGTTTAATCCCTCCTCACCCGATGACAAACCCGTTTTATTTAACGAGCGCAACTACCAAGACCGCTATGCCGATCCGGGCCGCTTTATGACCGTAAAAAACGCGTTTAACCGCACTGTTTTAGACCTTACCAACGATGCTCTTTGGGTGATGGGTGATGGGTTCACTCCAGACGGGAAGTTCCCGTTTGTAGATGCCTACAATCCAAACACCAACGAAACAAAACGCGTATTTGAAGCCACCGGAACGGATACTCTGCAGTCGTTTCTTCGCTTTGCCGATAGAGAGGGTGGTTGGCTTCTGATTCGCATCGAAAGTGCCAATATGTATCCCAACTACATTTTCCAAAACATCCACACCAATGCCATTAAACCTGTCACGAATTTCCAAAACCCCTTTACCGCCATGGCAGATGTACACAAAGAAATTCTCCGCTACGAACGGGAAGATGGGTTGCCCTTATCGGCAACATTATATTTGCCTGCCGATTACGATACTGCCTCCGGGGAAAAACTCCCCATGATTATGTGGGCGTACCCGCGTGAGTATAAAGATCGTACCAGCGCCGGACAGGTGACCGCCAGCTCCAATTCGTTTACCTTTCCCTATTACGGCTCACCCATCTACTGGGTAACGCGTGGTTATGCGGTACTCGACAATACGGCATTTCCCATTGTAGGGGAAGGAGATGAAGAACCCAACGATTCGTTTATCGAACAGCTGGTAGGTAATGCAAAAGCAGCCATCGACGCGGTTGCGAATAAAGGGTACATCGACCGGGAACGCGTCGCGGTGGGTGGACACAGTTACGGTGCATTTATGACGGCAAACTTGCTGACGCACTCGGACTTATTTGCTGCCGGCATTGCGCGCAGTGGCGCCTACAATCGCTCCCTTACTCCTTTTGGATTTCAATCGGAAGAGCGCAACTACTGGGAAGCCCCGGAGGTGTACCACAGCATGTCGCCCTTCAGTAACGCTCATAAGATGAAAACGCCACTTTTACTCATTCACGGCTCGGCCGACAACAACTCCGGAACCTACCCCATGCAAAGTGAACGGTACTTCAATGCGCTTAAAGGTTTAGGTGCACCTGTACGCCTGGTAATGCTCCCACTGGAAAGTCACGGTTACGCTGCACGTGAGAGTGTTATGCATATGCTATGGGAACAAGATCAGTGGCTAGAGAAACACCTTAAGGGTGAGCAATAGCAGGTAATGGCGCTTTGAGTGGTTGGAGAAATGGGAGGTTTTTGTTACACGGAGATTTCTTGGGATTATTTGTTAGTTTTCGGAGTTAATTTAGAAATGCATCCTTTTTTACTTGTTTTGTTTGAGAGTAACGGAGGACACGGAGGGTTTCCGCTGACGCGAAAGGTAGTAGCTCTGAAGGTTTTGGTATTTTTACTCGTGTGCGTTTGGTGGAGGAATGGGGAGGATTTTTGTTACACAGAGGTTTTTGGGGACTGTCGATAGATTGTGGGAATTAATTTGGAAATGAATCCTTTTTTCTTGTTCTGTTTGAGAGTAACGGAGGACACGGAG
>SKIJ01000122.1 GCA_007116495.1 Cryomorphaceae bacterium
AAAGCCATTGCCAATTTGGGACGCAATAGCAGAGGGCATTACTACGAAAAGCGCAACTATGCCGTGTGGGAAAGTACGGAGCCCGGTTCAACGTTTAAATTGGCATCGTTACTGGCTTTGCTAGAAGATGGAAAGGCCGACACTAACACAATGGTTGATACTAAAAACGGAATATGGCGTGTGTATGGTCAAACCGTACGCGATGCAAATGTCGCTTACGGTCGCGCCGGATACGGAAAAATACCCCTTAGCGAGGTGTTTGCGCGTTCGTCTAACGTTGGGTTTGCGAAACTGGTCAACGATTTATACGGAGATGATCCCGAACAATTTGTGAATCGACTGTACAAATTTGGTCTTCACAAACCGTTGTCTATGGAAATTAAAGGCGAGGGCAAGCCCTATATTCCTCATCCCGACGACGCAAAGTGGTCGGGCATTACGCTGCCGTGGATGGCATTTGGTTACGAAACCAGTTTAACACCTCTTCAAATTTTAACACTCTACAACGCAGTTGCCAATGATGGGGTTGTTGTGAAGCCCTTTTTGGTGAAAGAAATACGTGAACACGGCAGGCGCGTACAATCCATTGAGCCTACCATACTGAATCCCTCATTGTGTTCGGATGAAACGCTTGCAAAGGCAAAAGTGCTGTTGGAGAAGGTTGTGTCGGAAGGAACGGCACGTAACATTCACAACGAAAATTACCGGATTGCGGGCAAAACCGGTACCTGCCGTTTGGAGTATTGGAAGCAAGATGAGGCGCCTAAATACCAAGCATCCTTTGCCGGTTATTTTCCTGCGGATGCTCCAAAATATTCAGTGGTGGTGGTGGTGAATAGTCCCAATCCCGACATTGGGTATTACGGTAGTAAAGTCGCCGCTCCCGTGGTAAAGCAAATTGCGGATAAACTCTACACGGAAATTCCGGAGTTGATCCAGTCGCCCGAACAGCCGCTTATGCCAGATCATAGCGATTGGGAAAATATTCGTGCAGCTTTAGACGGAGGTCAACTGCCAAAATTGGTCGGGCTGCCGGGCTTTCAGGCCATAGCGTTGCTGGAAAATGCCGGTTATCAAATCAGTATTCGCGGTAATGGAAATGTTGCCGCACAATACCCTCCAGCCGGAAGCAGAGTCAATAAATCAGCCACCATTCAACTCAATTTGCAATGAAATCGTTAGCCGACATACTATATCGCACTGGAATTACGGAAGTGGCCGGTAATACAATGATTGACATACACGGTATTACGGCCGATTCAAGATTGGTTGGAGACGGGTTTTGTTTTGTTGCCGTTTCCGGTACGCAGGTCGATGGCCATCAATTCATCGATAAGGCCGTAGACCACGGTGCCGTGGCTGTAGTATGCGAAAAGATGCCTGAGAAACTGCAGCAGGACGTTACCTATGTGGTTGTGTCTAATTCAACTAAGGCGCTGGGCATCGCCGCCGGTCATTTTTACGGAAACCCTTCCGAAAAACTAAAACTCATTGCCGTTACTGGCACTAACGGAAAAACCACGGTCACTTCGCTGTTGTATCAACTCTTTGAAGACATGGGCTACCCATCTGGTTTGATTTCAACCATTGACGTACGGATTAACGGAGAGGTAGTGCCCGCTACGCATACCACCCCTGACCCCGTAAGTCTGCAACGGCACTTGGCGCGTATGGAGAGATCCGGAGTGGAATTTTGTTTTATGGAAGCCAGCAGCCATGGCATCGTTCAGGAGCGCATGGCGGGCATTGTTCCCACCGGTGCTGTTTTTACCAATCTGAGTCACGACCATCTCGATTACCACAAAACGGTTAAAAATTACATTGCGGCTAAAAAGAAACTATTTGATGACCTGCCATCATCAGCATTTGCGCTTTACAATGCGGATGACCGCAACGGGAAAATAATGGTGCAAAACACCAAGGCAAAGACGTGGAGTTTTTCGCTCCAACGTCCCGCAGATTACCATGTGAATGTTTTGGAAAACGACATCAATGGGTTGATGCTGCGTACCGAGGATACGGAGTTTTTTAGCCCCCTCAACGGCCGGTTTAATGCCAGTAACCTCGCTGCAGTCATTGCGGTTACCCAATTATTAGACATTCCACTGCACACGGCTCTTCTCCACGTAAGTAAGCTAAAACCCGCTCGCGGTCGGTTTGAGAAGTTAATGCTTCCCAACGGCTCAACGGCCATTATCGACTACGCCCATACCCCCGACGCTTTGGATAAAATACTCAGCAGCATAGCCGAACTCAAAACACCCGACCAACAGCTTACCGTGGTTGTGGGCTGTGGGGGCAATCGCGACCGCGACAAGCGCCCGGTGATGGGAAACATTGCCGGCAGCATTGCAGAGCGCATCATTTTTACGTCCGATAACCCTCGAAGTGAAGACCCCAACGCCATCATCGATGAAATGGAAAACGGGGTGGAAATTGTTCACCGCAAAAAGTGTTTGCGCATTACCGATCGCAAACAGGCCATACTTGCAGCGCTTCAGCAAAGCAGTGAGGGCGACATCGTACTCATTGCCGGTAAAGGCCACGAAACCTACCAAGAAATTAATGGTGTTCGCCACCCATTCGACGATCGTGAGATTGTAAACACCTTCATCAAACAATACAACTAAGCCCATGCTGTATTATCTATTTGAATTCCTTGACACAGAATACCAGCTCTCCGGAGCAGGTGTATTTAAGTACATTACGTTTAGGACCTCGATGGCGGTAATCACCTCCTTGCTCATCTCACTGGTGTTTGGTAAGCGCATCATAAATTTTATTCGCGCCAAGCAGGTCGGTGAAGAGGTGCGCAATCTTGGTCTTCAGGGTGAAACGCAAAAATCGGGAACACCGACTATGGGTGGGCTCATCATCTTGGGATCCATCATCATTCCTACGTTGCTGTTTGCCCAGCTCGATAATATTTACATCATTCTCTTGCTCATTACGACGGTTTGGACGGGGTTGATCGGGTTTTTAGACGATTACATCAAGGTGTTTAAAAAGGACAAAGAAGGGCTAAAGGGAAAATTTAAAGTGATTGGTCAGGTAGGACTTGGCGCAATAGTGGGAAGCATGCTTTACTTTCACCCAGATGTCACCATACGCCAAAAAGCAGAGGTGAGCGATCGAATGGAAGTGGCGCAAAACACGCAGCGCTTACCAGCATTTTCCGATGAGGAAAAATCAACCAAAACCACCATTCCGTTTGTCAAAAACAACGAGCTCGATTACAGTGCGCCGTTGCGTTGGATCAATCCGTCATGGGGGCATTTGGGATGGCTGATATTCATTCCTTTGGTCATTTTTGTGGTGACAGCGGTGTCGAATGGCGCCAATCTCACTGATGGACTGGATGGGTTGGCAACGGGGGTGTCGGCCATTAGTGCCATCACGTTGGGGATATTTGCTTACGTTTCAGGATCGGTCATTTTTGCTGATTATCTCAACATCATGTACATACCGCGATCGGGAGAAATTACGGTGTTTGTAGGTGCTATGGTTGGAGCTTGTGTGGGCTTTTTGTGGTACAACGCGTATCCGGCACAAGTTTTTATGGGCGATACTGGCAGTTTGGCGCTTGGTGGAATCATTGCGGTATTGGCATTGGCTACGCGAAAAGAGCTTCTCATCCCCATTTTGTGTGGTGTCTTTTTGGTTGAAAATTTATCGGTCATTTTACAAGTCTCTTATTTTAAATACACCAAGAAAAAGTACGGTGAAGGTCGGCGGGTTTTTCTCATGGCACCGCTACACCATCACTATCAGAAAAAAGGCTATCACGAAGCCAAGATTGTTACCCGCATGTGGATTGTTGCCATCATGCTGGCCATACTAACCTTTGTAACGCTTAAACTACGTTGATTCCAAACTGGAAACATATCGCCATCTTGGGTGCCGGTGAAAGCGGCGTGGGAGCTGCATTACTCGCGCAAAAACATCAAATGCAGGTATATCTCTCGGATGCCGGTGTGGTAAACGACCGGTATGCCCGTGAGTTGAACGATGCCGTCATTGAGTTTCAAAGTGGTGGGCACGACGAAGCACGCATTTTAAGTGCCGACGTGGTGGTAAAAAGCCCGGGAATACCCAATCACCTTCCACTGATAAAGAAGATTGAAGCGTCAGGGGTTTCCTTGGTGTCCGAAATTGAATTTGCATCCCGCTTCACCGATGCACACGTCGTAGCCATTACCGGTAGCAACGGGAAAACCACCACTACGGCTCTCACCGGACACCTTCTTAAACAAGGCGGCATCAACGTACAAGTGGGTGGTAATATCGGAAAGAGTTTTGCCAGACTATTGGCTCAAGAGCCGCTTGCCGAGGTTTATGTATTGGAAATAAGCAGCTTTCAATGCGATCACCTCATTGCGTTTAAACCGCGCATTGCCATCATTACCAATTTTAGTCCCGATCACTTAGACCGCTACAACAATCGCATGGAAGCGTACGTCGCGGCAAAATTTTCACTGTTGAAAAATATGGATGAAAACGACATTTTCATCTACAATACCGAAGACGAATGGACGCAACGCATGCGTCAGTCACTCAAAATAAACTGCCGCTCATACGGGTTTGGCGTGTACCCCGCAGAACAATCTCACGCCTGGATAGACGAACACCAAAACCTCATCATAAACAACGAGACCATAATGAAAACTCAAGACCTTGCCCTCAAGGGCCAACACAACGCACGCAACAGCATGGCTTCTTCAATGGCTGCCCAACTGCTGCAGGTGCGCAAGGAAAGCATTCGCGAATCACTCACCAATTTCGACGCCATCGAACACCGGTTGGAGTCGTTGGGATCCATTCGTGGCGTTACGTTCATCAACGACTCCAAGGCCACTAACGTCAATGCTACTTGGTACGCACTGGAAAGTGTCAGCAAACCGGTAATATGGATTGCCGGTGGTGTGGATAAAGGGAACGATTATACCGAATTGATGGATTTGGTGGAGCACAAGGTGAAAGCCATCGTTTGCTTGGGTGAAAACAATCAAAAACTCTTGGATGAGTTTACCGGTCACGTCAAGGTGATAACCGAAACGCGTTCCATGGAAAAGGCAGTGAAAATGGCCTTTTCATTGGCCGACAAAAACGACACCGTGCTATTGTCTCCGTGCTGTGCCAGTTTCGACTTGTTTGATAATTACGAAGACCGCGGAGAACAGTTTAAATACTGGGTACGCCAATTATAACACATTGACATGTCCAACAGTAAAATCAACATAGAAGGCGACAAAGGCATTTGGGGTATATTGCTGATCATCATGCTGGGGTCATTCCTTAGCGTGTACAGTGCCAGTGCTAACTTGGCATTTGTATACGGCAAGGTGTCTGTTGGGCAAATACTCAGTAAGCACGCCATGTTTTTGCTGGTTGGTTTGGGCTTGATTTACGTCATTCACCGGGTGCCTCACAAGTATTTTGGTCCCATATCGGTAATGGGGGTTGTGATATCCATCATCTTGCTCATTTTCACGTTGCGTTCCGGACAGCAAATCGACGGAGCCAATGCAAGTCGATGGCTGCGCGTTCCCTTTTTGGGCATCAGTTTGCAAACCTCGGCTTTTGCCGGTTTTGTGCTTTTGCTATACATCGCACGTACGCTTAGTAAGCGTCACGCCCATGAGTGGACACTCAAAAACAGTTGGGTCATTTATGTGCCCATGGGGTTGGTACTGCTGTTGATTTTTCCGGCCAATTTTTCCACGGCGGCCTTGTTGTTTTTTTCCTGTGCGCTCGTCTTGTTCGTCGGTAAATATCCGCTTAAGTTCATTGGTGTGATGTCTGGCGGAGGTGTTGTTCTAGCGGGTTTATTTGTTCTCACCGTCACGATGATGCCAAACATGAGCCACCGAGTGGACACTTGGAAATCGAGGATCAGCAGTTTTTCCTCTGCAGAAGGTACCGACAATTATCAAGTCAATAAGGCCAAAATGGCCATCAGCAACGGAGGTGTTCTTGGCCAAGGCCCCGGTAAAAGCGTACAAAAAAACTTCCTCCCCCAATCAACCTCTGATTTTATATACGCCATCATTGTGGAAGAATACGGGTTGGTTGGTGGATTTACCGTAATCGTTCTTTACCTCATGTTGTGGATACGCATTGTGCGGATTGCCCAACGGGCAACATCCTATTTCGGGAGTTTGGCTGCCTTTGCAGCCGGTTTTGCACTGGTGTTTCAGGCCTTCGTTAACATGTCTGTTGCGGTAAATATTTTCCCGGTTACCGGACAAACCCTCCCGTTGCTCTCCGCCGGAGGATCGAGTATCTGGGTGAGCTGTATGGCTTTGGGGGTCATTCTCAGTATATCGCGAGATACGAAACAAGCCAATTCCGAATCAAATCCCGACGCAAGCGCGTCGGCAAGCGACGACCAACCCTTAACACCCGTTGCCTCATGACTCAGCAGAATGTCATCGTAAGCGGCGGAGGAACGGGCGGACATATTTTTCCCGCCATCGCCATCGCCGACGCACTAAAAGCCAAACGGCCGGGTGTGTCCATTTCCTTTGTCGGGGCTTCCGATCGCATGGAAATGCAACGTGTACCCGCTGCGGGGTATCCCATTACGGGTCTTTGGATCAGTGGAATTCAACGGCGATTGACCGTTAAAAATTTGCTCTTTCCCTTTAAGCTCATCAGCAGCTTGTGGAAGGCGCACCGCATTGTGCGAAAAAAGAAACCGGCGGTGGTTATTGGTACGGGCGGTTTTGCCAGTGGTCCGTTGCTCTACGCGGCCTCTCGCTTGGGTATCCCCACCGTAATACAGGAGCAAAACTCATTTCCGGGCATCACTAATAAATTGTTGGCAAAGAGAGCATCCGTGATTTGTGTTGCTTTTGAAGGTCTGGAACGCTGGTTTCCTAAAGACAAAATTGTGTTGACCGGCAATCCCATACGTTCCGGCTTGTTGGCTGATAACATATCTAAGGCCAGTGCTTGCAAACACTTTGGACTCCGGCCGGATAAGCCCGTGTTGTTTGTTACTGGTGGAAGTTTGGGCGCTGCTTCCATCAATCGCGCCACCCGTGATTGGTTATCGGAAAACAAAACGAATGTACAGTTGATTTGGCAAACGGGGGGGCAACACGCTGATGAATTTGTGGCACCTCATCAAGGTAAAGACGGCGTATGGGTAAATGCCTTTATTGACGATATGGATTTGGCCTACGCCGCAGCGGATGTTGTGGTGGCGCGAGCAGGTGCAAGTACATTGTCTGAGCTATGTGCGCTTGGCAAAGCCACGATTCTAATTCCCTCTCCCTGGGTGGCTGAAGACCATCAACGTAAAAATGCCGCGAGCTTGGTGGAACGTGGCGCTGCCGTAGTGGTAGACGAAACGGAATTGGAAACATTTACCTCCGAAGTTAACACCCTTTTCACCGACGACGAAAAGCGCGTTGCTTTGGCGCGCAACGCAAAGTCATTGGGTAAGCCCAATGCCACCCAAACCATAGTTGAACACATCTTACCCTTTTTAGACCGATGAACTCGTTTCCCAAGCACATATTTTTTCTCGGCATCGGAGGCATTGGTATGAGTGCCCTGGCGCGTTTTTTTATCGACAAAGGACATCGGGTTTACGGCTACGATCGTACGGAAACCGATTTGTGTCGACAGCTCATCGATGAAGGGGCAACGATTATTTATAGTGAAACCGATTTGCCGGCATTGTGGCAATCCTCATTTTTTGGTGATGCAATGGTGGTGCGTACTCCGGCAGTTCGGGAAGATAACCCCATTTTATTGACGCTGCGAGATCAGGGCTATCCCGTTTTAAAACGCTCGGAGGTTTTAGGGCGTATCACGGCAAACATGCATTGTTTGGCAGTAGCCGGTACGCACGGTAAAACCACCACGTCCGCCATTTTGGCTCACTTGTTCCACCACAGCAAACGAAAGGTATTTGCCTTTTTGGGAGGCGTGGCAACAAATTACAATACCAATTACCTCAAAGGAGAAGAGCATCTGGTAGTGGTAGAGGCTGACGAATACGATCGCTCATTCCTCAACTTGGTGCCCAATAATGCCATCATTACCAATACCGACAGCGATCACTTGGACATATACGACAGTCCTGAAAAGATGCTCAAAGTCTTTGAAGAATTTGCGGCAATGGCGCGCGTAAATGGTCGTCTCTTAGTGCGCCACGGCATCCCCATTCCCAGTGATTATACCTACAGTGTAGACTGCGAAGAAGCCACATTTTTTGCCAATAACATTCATGTTGTTGATGGGGTATATCGCTTTGATATTGTACACGAACGGATAATCATACAGGGTATAGAACTCGCTCTACCCGGACGTCACAACGTGGAGAATGCCTTGGGAGCGGCCGCGCTGGCCTTTATGAATGGAGTGTCTCCCGGAGATATACGAGCAGGGCTGAACAGCTTTCGCGGTGTACACCGCCGATTTGCGTGGCATTTGCGCACCAATAACCATGCACTTATTGACGATTACGCGCATCACCCCACTGAACTTAAGGCGCTTATTTCTACCGTACGAGCGCTGTACCCCCATCACCGCATAGCGGTATTGTTTCAACCGCACTTGTACAGTAGAACCCGTGACTTTGCCGACGACTTTGCCGAGGCATTAGACGCCGTGGACTGTCCCGCTCTGTTGCCCGTTTACCCTGCACGAGAGACCCCGGATTGTGGCATTGACAGTGATGCACTACTGCAACGCATGCGCAACCAAAATGCCGAAAGCATCAAGCCGGAAGACGTACATGAATGGCTCAAGAATGCATCCCCCGACGTTGTTGTTACCGCCGGAGCCGGCAACATCGATCAACATTTAACCGTGGCGCTGACGTACTTGCAAAATAAAATGACATCATGAGCAAAAAACGTCTTCTTTTGGAAATAATGGTGGGTGTGCTTTTGTTTGTCGCCCTGGTTGCCAATGGAGTATATGCATTGTCTCAATATCGCACACAAGAGATAAGCGACATGTCCATATACATTGAAAACAGCCAACACGCTCATCTATTACACGTCGAAGATATCCGCGAGGTGATGCATTCTTTGAACGGATGTTGTGAGGGCAGTAAACGCGAAGAAATCAACATTTCGATGTTGGAAGAAAACATTGATGATCACCCATTGGTGTCTAAAAGTGAGGTATTTTCATCCCTTAATGGAGGGCTTTACATTCACACCGGTGTAAAGCGCCCGGTGGCGAGAGTTCACGACGGGAAATCGTCGTTTTACCTAGACGAAAACGGTGAGATTATGCCGCTCAGTAAGCGTTACAGTCTGCCGGTTTTACTCGTTACCGGAAGTGTAGATGCTTGGCAAAGAACAACATTGATGAATCTGATACACCACTTGAGCAACGATGATTTTTTCGCCCAACGGATTGCGGGATTGGACATCAATGACCGAGGTGAAGCAAAACTATACCCCGCCTCGATGCAGTTTACCATTGTTTTGGGACCGGAGGTAGATGTTTTGGCGCGCATCCACAAACTAGAGGTGTTTTGGGAAAATGCATTAGATGAAGCCTTAGCCAAACGATTAAAACAAATAGACCTGCGCTTTAATCGACAGGTGGTTTGCCAATTTTAAATACAGACGATATGGATTACACAACAACCACAAAACAACATGTAGAGCCCGGTGATTATGCCGTGGGATTGGATTTGGGGACAACCAAAATTGTAGCCATCATCGGTCGTTACAATGATCGCGGTAAGCTGGAAGTGCTCGGTCACGGCAAGGCACGCTCGTTGGGTATTCACCGTGGAGTCGTCAACAATATATTGCAAACCGTAAACTCCATCGTTCAAGCAGTGGAGCAAGCCGAAGCCACCAGTGGTGTGAAGGTTGCCAATGTAGTTGCCGGTATTGCCGGTCAGCATATTCGCAGTCTTCAGCACAGCGATTACATCACCAGAGACGATGCCGATAAGGAAATCAACGAGGACGATATTTCCATGCTCACCAGCAATGTTCAAAAGTTGAATATGCTGCCGGGCGAAAAAATCATTCACGTCCTTCCGCAGGAATATCGCATAGACGGTCAATCGGAAATCAAAGAACCCATTGGGATGTGTGGCGCTCGCTTGGAAGCAAACTTTCATATTGTAGTTGGCCAGGTTGCATCGATTCGCAACATCAGTCGTTGCATTGAAAATGCAGGGCTTAAAGACAGCACCATCACATTAGAGCCGTTGGCGTCTGCCGAAGCAGTGCTTAGTCACGAAGAAAAAGAAGCAGGTGTTGTACTGGTGGACATAGGAGGCGGCACCACCGACGTGGCAATTTTTAAAGATAACATCATCCGTCACACTGCGGTTATTCCGTTTGGTGGAAACGTCATCACCAACGACATCAAAGAAGGTTGTGCCATCATTGAAAAACAGGCGGAGCAACTCAAGGTGCGTTTCGGTAGCGCTTGGCCCGGAGAGAATAAAGAAAACGAAATTGTTTCCATACCCGGTATTCGCGGTCGAGAAGGTAAAGAGATCAGCTTAAAACGCCTGTCTCAAATCATCCATTCTCGCGTGGTGGAAATCATCGAGCAGGTGTACATGGAAATTAAGAACTACGGTCATACCGAGCCAACAAAAAAACTCATTGCGGGAATCGTACTCACCGGTGGGGGCGCACAATTGAAGCACATTCGACAGTTGGTAGAGTACGTAACCGGCATGGATACCCGAATCGGGTTCTCCGACGAAAATTTGGCGAGCGGCACACCCGAGGAGTTGAGCTCGCCAATGTTTGCCACCGGCATTGGTTTGCTGATGGAAGGGCTGCGATTGAATATCCCACAAGTTCCCCCTGCGCCCGAAAGCGAGGTGACCGAAGAGCTGGAGCAAACGGATGAGGTGCAAAGCGAGGCATCCGAAGAAGAAACGCCCAAACAAGAGGAAAAGAACGCCCAAAAGATCAGAGCATCTTACATGGACAAGGTGCTCAGCAGCATTCGAAAATTCATGAACGACGACGTAAACTAAACCACTATGAACGATTTTAACGACCACAACGACGCATTGGAATTTGATCTACCAAAGAATCCACCTTCCGTTATCAAAGTGATTGGTGTGGGTGGAGGTGGTGGAAACGCCGTAAACCACATGTCTACCTTGGGCATTAGAGGCGTAGATTTTTTTGTGTGCAACACAGACAACCAAGCACTGCTCAGCAGTTCTGTTCCCAATCGCATTCAACTCGGTCGGAGTTTGACCGAGGGATTAGGCGCCGGAGCCAACCCTGAAGTTGGCCGTCAAGCGGCTGAAGAATCTGCAAACGAGATCAACGAGATTTTAGAGACCAATACCAAAATGGTTTTTATCACTGCCGGTATGGGTGGTGGTACGGGTACCGGAGCAGCACCGGTAATTGCGCGTTTGGCAAAAGAAGCGGGAATCCTTACGGTGGGAATTCTTACCACGCCCTTTCAATTTGAAGGTCGTTCACGACTCAAACAAGCCGAAGAAGGCATCGAAGAGATGCGCAAGCAGGTTGATTCGCTTATTGTGATTAACAACAACAAATTGAGAGAGGTTTACGGTAACCTTGGCTTTAAGGCCGGTTTTACGAAAGCCGATGAAGTGGTAGCC
The DNA here is from genome assembly GCA_007116495.1 of Cryomorphaceae bacterium. Lineage (GTDB taxonomy): Bacteria > Bacteroidota > Bacteroidia > Flavobacteriales > Schleiferiaceae > CSBr16-58. The sequence goes on from SKIJ01000122.1 coordinate 11,591, forward strand.
ATCGCCGTTCGCGGTATCGCAGAGGTCATTACCCATCAATACAACATCAACATTGACCTGCGCGATGCTAAAACCGTTCTCAATAATAGTGGTACTGCCATTATGGGAAGTGCCCGCGCTACCGGAGAGAACCGTGCAAAAGAGGCCATTGTGAAAGCCCTTGATTCGCCGTTGTTGAACGATAACCATATACGCGGAGCTAAAAATGTGCTGCTGCTCATCGTATCCGGACAAGAAGAAATTACCATCGACGAGATCGGCGAAATCAACGACCACATTCAACAGCAGGCCGGCGGTGGTGCCGATATCATCATGGGGGTTGGAGAAGAAGACGGCTTGGGCAATGAAATATCTGTAACGGTTATTGCGACCGGCTTTAGCACCGACAAGCAAGAAGCCGTGAGCGTGCACAAGACAAAACGCATCGTTCATACCTTAGAGGAAGAACAAGAGGTGTCGCAGCATATTTTTGAAAAGCCACTGAAAAACGATGCAGAAGAGAATGTAAAGCCAGCACCGCAACCCGATTTGTTTTCTTCAGCAGAAGAGCCGGCAAAACCATTACCGAATGACACAATCGATGCATCTAATGAGCCGGTCGCAACGACGCCCAAAGACGATTCGGTAGACAAGGAAGATGATAACGATGTGGTTATGCGCTTTCACTTAGAAGATGACGACGAGGCTGTGCCGTTTTCTATTGATGTGGTGGATGATGTTCCTGATTATAACGTACAAGACGATGAAAATGAGGACAGTAAAAATGAAACATCAACGCTGCACCAACATAACGAGGTTGATTTAGGTGAGCCAGTACAGTCGGATGAGGATTTGGTAAACAAACATCGTGTTAACGATGCCGATAAGCACGTAGACAATCAACCAAAGGATGTTGATATAGAGCAAGCATCGGAAGAACCTGTTCGTTACGATTTGTCGGACTACATGGAGCTTGAAGACCGATTAAAGCGTGCGACGCATTCGGATAAACAAGAGCCGGCGCCTCAGTCGAATGCCAGTGCCGATGAAGAGGACGAAACACTGCAGTTTGAGGTGCGCAAGGTGGCCCCCAAAACAGAGGAAACGCCAAAGCCGGTAGCGGAAAACCCATTTGATGTGCCCATTTCCCGAACCATGGATGCTCGTCTAAACGTCCGCAAGGAGCAATTGCAGGCGTTTAACCACCGCTTTAAAAATGCCAATCAGTACGTTGATGAATTGTCTAACGTGCCGGCTTACAAGCGCCAAGGATTGGAATTGCAAGACGAAAAGCCCAGTAAAACCGAGTCCATCGGTCGTTTGAGTGTATCCGATGACGAGAATGGGCCGAGTTTGCGTGGGAATAATGCGTTTTTGCACGACAATGTAGATTAGAACATACATATTTGGGCGAGGGGTCAACCTGCGTGTTGACCCCAACATCGTTTGATCACAACGTAGGTTGATCCCAAACAATTAACGATTAATCTACGGTTTTTGCTGATTGATCTGTCAACCCCTGAAGCGTTTTCAACTCATCTTTGCTTAGGTTTCGCCATTTTCCCACGGGTAAATCCAACGTGATATTCATGATGCGAACACGCTGAAGTTTTGTGACTTTATAACTGAGGTATTCGCACATGCGGCGGATTTGGCGATTTAACCCTTGCGTGAGGACAATGCGGAAGCGCTTGGGGCCGAGTTGCTCCACGACGCACTTTCGCGTTACGGTGCCCAGTATGGGAATGCCGTTGCTCATGCGCTTTACAAATCGGGCGTTGATGGGTTTATTTACCTCAACGATGTATTCCTTTTCGTGATTGTTTCGCGCACGCAAAATTTTGTTTACGATGTCGCCGTCGCTGGTGAGTAAAATGAGCCCCTCACTTGGCTTGTCCAGTCGGCCAATGGGAAAGATGCGCTTGGGGTGATTGATGAAGTCGACGATGTTGTTCTTCTCGCGCTTTTGATCGGTGGTACACACAATGCCCACGGGTTTGTTCAGGGCGATGTACACGTGCTCTTCCTTGGGCTCGCTCACGGGTTTGCCATCCACTTTGACGACATCATCGGGTAAGATTTTGGTGCCTACCGGTGGGACTTCGCCGTTGATGGTGACGCGCCCGGCCTCTATGAGCTTATCGGCTGCGCGACGCGAGCAATAGCCAATTTCGCTTAAGTATTTGTTGATGCGTTTCCCTTCTGACATGCGGCAAAATTAAGGCGAAAGCGCGTTCTGTGCCTAAACGGTTTTGTTTCCTTTGACAATTCCTTTGGCCATGCCTTGGAAAACAAACAGGTGCAGTACCGATACGGCATACCAATACAGCCTTCCCCCTACGCCCAACGGACGAAAGGTAGCTGTTTGATGAAGGGTGCAGTTGGTTTCGTTCTCTACTATTTTAAATTCTAACCAAGCTTCACCGGGAAGTTTCATTTCCGCGTAGAGTAACAATCGTCCACTGGCTTTGTCAGCATCCAATACCCGCCAAAAGTCTAAAGCATCTCCGGCGTTGATTTGTGAAGGATGGGTTCTTCCGCGTCTGAGACCTACTCCGCCAACCAGTTTGTCTAAGTAGCCGCGTATTTTCCACAAGATGTTTCCGTAGTAGTAGCCGTTGTCCCCACCGAGTGCCCAGATGTTGTCGATGACGTCTGCCTTTTTGCCCTTTGGAAAATGCACCTTTTTCTTGTCTTGAAAGCATCCGCGTTCCGGCACCTCGGCGCGATTGATGAAATCGCTTTCGATGTCGCTGGAAGCAGAGGCGTCTTTCCAACTCGACAACACGCTTTGCTGATTGATGCGCGAGAAGGCGCGTTGCACGGAGGTTTTGTAAGATGCCGGTTCTATACCCAATAATTCACCCAATCGATGGTCGTTGGTGGTAACGTCCACTTTCATACTGTTGACCAGGTTTACGGCCAAGTGATACGAGGTGGAGGTTACGAAATACAGCCAGTAGGACGACAGTCGGGGCGTCATAACCGGCATCGTTTGAATGTAGCGTTTGAGTCCGCGCACTTCGGCAAATTGCAGCAGCATTTCCCGATAGGTAAGCGGTGTTTTGGTGCCAATGTCGAAGGTTTGATTGAAGCAGTCTTCCCGATTGATAACACCCATGAGAAACCGGAGTACATCCCGTATACCAATGGGTTGTGAACGGGTGTTGAGCCATTTTGGCGCAATCATCACGGGGAGTTTTTCTACCAAGTCGCGCATGATTTCAAAACTGGCGCTGCCCGAGCCAATGATGATTCCCGCTCTCAACGTGGTGGTTGGAATCTCTGACTGGGCGAGAATGGCACCTACTTGTTTTCGGCTTTCAAGGTGTTTTGATAGTTGACTGGCATTGACGATGCCGCCCAAGTAGATGATTTGCTTGGCACGGGTGTGTTCCATCAACTGTAAAAAGGTCTTGGCGGAGGTTTCTTCTTGGGTAGAGAAGTCGCCCTCACTGCTGCTCATAGAGTGAATGAGGTAAAAGGCCACGTCAATCTGACCGACAAACTCGGGGAGACTCTCCGGTAAAGGTTTTAAGAAGTCTATTTCCAGGATATCGGGCGTGCCATCGTTTTCGTCGTAGGTAAACCGCCGAGCATCCCGTACACAGCACACCACATGGTGACCTTCTTTGAGTAACAGAGGCAGAAGACGTTTGCCAATGTAACCCGTTGCACCAGTAAGTAAAATTGTGTGTTTGGACATATTCATTTAACGGCAGGCCCAGTGATTAAGTTTTATGCAAAAAAAAAGACGAACATCATCGTTCGTCTTTTACGTGAAGCATTTTGACTAATATTAATTTTCGTTATTGGCTCGAATCTGGGTTTCGATTTCTTCGGCCAACTCCGGGTTGTCGGCCAACATATTGCGAACAGCATCTCTACCTTGTCCAAGCTTGGTGTCGTTGTAGCTGTACCAACTACCACTTTTCTTAACGATGCTGTTTTCAACACCGAGGTCGATGATTTCTCCAAGACGAGAAATACCCTCGCCGTACATGATGTCAAATTCTGCTGAACGAAATGGCGGAGCAACTTTGTTTTTCACAACTTTAACGCGAACGTGGTTACCCATCACCTTATCACCATCTTTAATTTGCGTTGAACGGCGGATGTCGACCCGAACAGATGCGTAGAATTTCAAAGCGTTACCACCGGTAGTTGTTTCCGGGTTGCCAAACATAACGCCAATTTTTTCACGAAGTTGGTTAATGAAAATGCAGCAGCAATTGGTTTTACTGATGGACGATGTGAGTTTTCGCAGCGCTTGAGACATCAATCGGGCGTGGAGTCCCATCTTGCTGTCGCCCATTTCACCCTCAATTTCACTTTTAGGCGTAAGTGCCGCAACGGAGTCAATGACAATGATATCTACCGCGCCGGAGCGAATGAGGTTATCGGCAATTTCTAGTGCTTGTTCACCATTGTCGGGTTGGGAAATGATGAGGTCTTCTGTAACGATGCCTAATTTTTCGGCATAAAAACGGTCGAATGCGTGCTCCGCGTCTATAAAGGCGGCAATGCCGCCTTTTTTCTGAACTTCTGCAATGGCGTGCAGGGTAAGGGTCGTTTTACCCGAAGATTCCGGACCGTAAATCTCCACAACCCTTCCACGTGGGTATCCACCTATGCCCAATGCGGCGTCTAATGCGATGGAACCGGAAGAGATGGCTTCTATATTTGATACGGGCTCGTCGCCCATGCGCATTACAGCGCCTTTTCCGTATGCCTTGTCTAGCTTATCCATGGTAAGCTTAAGGGCTTTTAATTTGGCGTCTTTTTCGTTGCTCATGATGTAGTTGTTTAATGTTTGTGACAAATGTATGAATGAATGACTTAAAAAGAAAGTAAAATCTTACATAATTATTGAATGAGATACACGACGAGTTTATTTTCGGGGGTAGCAGTGGTCATGTAAACGGATCCTCCGCTGGGGAATAGGTTTCCAAGGATCATTTTTTCTGTTCCGTAAACGGGAAAGCCGGACATGAGTTTCCCGTGTTCGTCGTAGATGTAAATTTGATTTTCAATTCCGGCCACTGCAAAAAATTGTGGTTTGTCTTTCCCAAATATTTGAGGATAACCACTCACGTGTTGTTCGAGTTCAATGGAGAGTGGATTGTTTGCATCTTTCCACTCCAATTGTTTTTCCCCGAATATGAGCATTTGGTCATTCCACATTGTCATTTGCGATTGCTCCGGTAGTCGTCCTAATCTTGTGATGTCTTTTTTACCACTGCTCAGAACTGTAATCAGTTCATTGTCGAGCGTAATGTTGGCGAGTTGGATGGTGCGTTCGGCAGTGTTGACCTGAACACTGTACGGTCCAGTGTGATTTTCGGGCAGTTCCAATACACTCGGCACGCGTACGCGACCTCTTCGATCAGTGAGGTATGCGCGTCCGTTATCGGTGATAAACACCAGATAATCTTTGTTCCCAGCTACGTGGTGTGACGGGGTGCGAGTGACCTTGTCGTTTACGTTGTTCAGTTCCCATCCTTTTACATCGCTGGCTTTTTTATCCCAGTTGTAAATGTTGTTTCCGCAGGCAAAGATGAACCGGTAATTACGCGCCTTGTCGTAATCAAAAACGGCCATTGGCGAGGTAATGGTGCTCGGAGCTTTTGCGGGAAACGGGTCAACGGGGTTTCCGTTTCGGTCGAGTACATAAATGTATTCTGGAGTATTAAACGCCATTTGAAGTTTGCCGTTTCGGTAGAGATCCACCTGGCTTACGTTGCCCATTATGCGTCCCTTGAGTGATGTTTTCCACAATAGCTTGCCGGTTGATCCGAAGAGATACAGCACATCGTTTTGATCTTGAACGGCGATTTCGTTTTGCTGATTGTAGTGGTTTTTCAGCAAGAGGGGACCTGCGACTATTGGGGCGGGTATGTCTGCCGACCACACGGGTTTAACCACTTGCTCTACCTCTGATCGGTAAGCCATGTAGAGTCCGGTAAAGGCCATTTTTCCTTGCGGTTGAAATTGAAGGCTTACGTATGGTGTATGCTCGCGAATGGTTTCATTTCGCTTAATCGTAGACGCCCACGATTTGGGAATGTAATCGTTAATCAATCCCTCGGCTTGATTGGGGAGGAGGGTAATCTGTATGGCAGCGCGATCGGGGATTTTGCCGCTGAATTGCCGGTACGGAAGCGATTTACTCAAGGTGCGCTCGTCCAGCACATCGGTCATAAATTCGGTAAGTATGTCTGTGGTGGGGGCGAAAAAAACGTGGTCGTTGTACACCCACATAACGCGTGCTTCGAAGGCGTTAAATGCTCGCCCTACCAATGCTCGCAGCCAATTGTGGTGTTTTGTAGAATAAATGGTTTCGCCTCTAAATTGTATGCCGGAGATGTCTAAGTCTAACACAGGAGAAAAGGCATCCATAAAACCTTCTGCATCCCGTATGCTGAAAAATGCAACGCGTTTGTGTCGTGGATGATTGCTGGTATTTAGGTAAATCAAACCGTACTCATGATCGACCCATCGTGAAAATGCATTTGTGAAATCCACACCGATGCGGTCGAGGTGCTCATTAAAACGCCTTGCCGTTCCTTTGCTTTCGCGAAGTGCATCGCGCATGCGTAGGTGTTTAAGAAAGTTGTTGGTGCTGAAGTTGATCCACAATGCTGCCGAAGAAGGAACAATGTTGGAGGATTGTATTTTGGGTGCGCGTTGATCGTTGAATCCGTCGAGGTAGGAGGGAAGGGAATCGCCCATGTCGCTTAATCCAGATAGCAGTATCCCGTTGTTTGTAAGGTTGACGTCGAGTGCTGTCCACTGCGATACATTGGGCATGTAATCGGATTTTGCATCTTTGAGCAATGCGTTTACTAATCCTGTAAACTCACTGTATTGTACATAAACGTTGAAGTGGTCTTTGCGGTTGCTGGTGCTGCGCATTTTTGTAAACTGCTCGTCTGTGTTGAGTGCGTAGTCTGATTTTAGGCGACGAAGCCCATCTTCAATGAGAACACGGTGGGGGCTACAAAGCAATACATTTGACAAATATGAAATGTGTAACTTGGTTTCTCCTTGGGTGGCACTGAAAATCGTTTCACCGGCGTACTCGTTTGCTGCACTTCCCAGCGATTTTGCGATGTGCTTCCACGTTTTATCATCGATGTTGGTGGCAGCCAGTATGCCAAATGACGATTTGCCAATCAATTCAACCGAAAAAAATAAACGCTTGTGAGAAAGAACATCCATTAACGAGTCGCCGATGGTTTCCAAAGGGGATAACTCTTCCGTAAACGCTGTCCAAGTTTTGTCGTCAGCAAAGGTTTGCATCCACGTGTTTTGCATCCAAGCATTTTTGGCTGCTTTAATGTTGCCCGTTTCTACGATCATGGCAGACTGCATGCTCAACGCTTTGATGGGCGTTGTTTCTTCGCCGATTTCCGGTGCGCATGCCGCAAGGTAGAACAAACTTAGTGTAATAGCGAATAGAAGAGTTATGGATCGTTGCATGGATGGTTTTACAGCTATGAATATCAAACGACAAAAGTAAAGGAGAACCGCTTCAGTTTTGAATCTAACACAAATGTTTTACTCACAATACATGTGAACACTAATGTGAAAAAACAAAAATCGTGAGTGATTCATTGAACCATATTGTTTATTTCATGTTTGAAAATATAAGTCGATGTTGTAATTTTGATGTCGACTCCACAAACGTACATGGCAATAAATTTACGATATTATGGGATTGAATTTAGAGAAAGCTCTTTTGCATGAACGGCAAAAAGAGACGAATGAGGAACAAATTCTTCGCGCTTATTTGGATGTATTGGAGCAAGACAATGCCAAAGACGCTCAAATCATTAACAACATTTCGGAACCGACAGGTCATCCACCTACTCCGGTAAACATCGATCACATCGAAGCCGAGAATATTTACACGGAACGACAAATACGTAACATTTGCGTGCGTTATCGTTTGCGTTTTTTAGATGCCGCCTTATTTAAAGGCGACATTCCATTTGAAGCCATTTCTAAAATTAAACACGTGCAAGATCGCGACGGTATAGAGCTGAAAAACTTTAAAATTGTTGCTCCTGCGGGTTTGTTTCGCCTAAAATACAAGGACAAAGATCCCATCTTGTTTCTTGATCTTGGCAATGGCTACTATTACAAAATACACAAGTGGGGAAAGGATCTTCATCCGCTCAGGGGGTTGATAATGTACCCTTTTAGGTCATTCACCACATTGTTTAAAACCATTACGGTAATTTCTTTTGCCGCTGCCGCTCTTATGCCATCTTCGGTAATGATGGGTCCTTACGATTCCAGTTCATTCCCCATCCGAGTAGTGTTTTTCTTTTACATGTTCATTGCATTGGCTGGTCTCACATCACTTTATGGGTTTTCGCGAATGAAAAACTTCAGTGAAAAATTGTGGAACAGCCAATACGATGATTAAACGTATATTCGCGGGTTATTAATAACACCGCATTATGGCACTGTTTTCTCTAATGGTTACCCTCGACGATGAACGCAACAATGTGTTGAGGCAGGTCATCGTTGATGGAGAATCTTCTCTGTTTGATTTACACCAGCAGCTGGTTGATTATTTTTCTCTTCCCAAGGGTGAAATGGCATCCTTTTACTATGTAGAAGGTGAGTGGGAGGTAGGCAGAGAAATACCGATAGAAGCATTTGATCCCAAAGCACAACCCGAAACCATGCTCACGACCACGGTTGAGGATGTTTTCTCTCAAGAGAGTCGCATGGTGTTCGTTTACGACTTCTTAGCGCTTTGGTCATTTTTCGTTGAGCGCGTAAAGTTGGCAGATGACATTTCGGAACCCGGGTTAGTCGCATCCGTTGGCCAACTACCGGACAGTCCACCGGAAAAATCCTTTGAAGGCGACCTTAATGGGATGGCCGATGACGACTTTTTAGACGATGATTTCGACGAAGAGTGGCAATAGCAGCCAATCGGAGTGGAATCAGATTTCTTTTTTGGATACAGCGCTTATTGCAACCTGCATTTGATTGGTTACGATTTCTAAGCTGAGGGCTATAACTTCCAAAGCATCCAACGAAAATAAATTGAGAAAACCTCCGCGTAGCTTTACCGCACGTAAATCTTCCGATTCGCGACCGGATTTTAAAATGGTTCGCCAAGCGTCAAATAAGTCGAGCAAATCGGAAAACACCTTTTGCTCTTTTATGCGGACAGGTTCGGGGTTGTCTCTACGTGAAACCGGAATGAATTCGGTGGGAAGTTTATCTTCATCTAACCGCCGTGCTTCTTTTTTTATGGCATAACGGGCAAAAAAACCAATACTGTGCGATGCCGTATCGCTGGGAACGCTTCCTTTTTTTGATGATTTTTTTAGCATATCGAGATATTGGTAACAGCGAAGGTTGGCATATTCCAATTCCTCAACCGCACTCCATCCGCGATTCAGTGTTTGGTGCATTTGATCCGATTCAGCAAAATAGAAATGCGATTGCAATTCGTTGGCCGCTGCATCAATGCGCTGGTTCAATTCGTTTATTCGTTCGTTGTATGTCATGCCATTAACGGTCTTTCTTGTTTGTATTGCTATTCAATCAATTAGCTATGCGTCAATTCTATGAAGTAAAACACCACTGAAAACACGTTTTCTGTTGTAGAAAACACGCAATTTCTATTGTCTCCTAAGTTAACTAATGGACGATAAAAATGTTGCACGCTGGCAAAAATACCATTCGTTACCACATTTGCGCACTGTTGCGCTTCTTTGTAATTTCGTACGGAATTTCGTTTTATATTAATCTCACTACGCAAATAACCAATATGACAATATATCCACTTCACGCCGGCCACTTCAAGTTAGATGGAGGCGCCATGTTTGGCGTTGTTCCTAAAAAACTTTGGCAAAAGGCCAACCAGCCGGATCATCAAAACATGTGCTCTTGGGCCGCTCGTTGTATGCTCATTGAAGACGGCGACCGCCTCATTCTCATCGATACGGGGATGGGTGACAAACAAGACGATAAGTTTTTTGGTCATTATCACCTTCACGGCCCTCATTCTCTAGACAAATCTTTGGCCGATTTAAATTTTCATCGCAACGACATTACCGATGTGTTTCTCACGCATCTTCACTTCGATCACTGCGGAGGAGCCATACAGTGGAATAAAGACCGTACGGGTTACGAGCCAGCCTTTCCCAATGCGACATACTGGAGCAATCAACGGCATTGGCAGTGGGCGGTACACCCCAATCCGCGCGAGCGCGCCAGTTTTTTGAAAGACAACATTCTCCCCATAGAAGAGTCCGGACAACTTAAATTCATCGATCTACACAACGATGGATTGCACGATTCACCACTGCCGTTTCAAGTGTACGGGGTAAGTGGTCATACCGAAGCTCAAATGCTTCCGGTCATTTCGTACCGCGGAAAAAAGATTGTTTTTATGGCAGATTTGCTGCCGTCTGCCGGACATATTCCCCTCCCATGGGTGATGGCCTACGATACACGTCCATTGCTTACCATGAAGGAAAAAGAACAGTTTTTACGCCTTGCCGTGGAGGAGGATTTTGTGCTGTTTTTTGAACACGACCCTGTGAACGATCTCGGAACCGTAAAGATGACCGAAAAAGGAATACGATTAGATCAAACATACCATTTCAATGAAGTATTTGGCCGTTAGTTTAACCCTCTGCCTCGTCGGAGTGATGCAGGCTCAGCCCCGTCGTAATTACTGGCAGCAATCGGCTGACTACACCATACACGTTGATTTTGATCACAACACCCACCGTTACTCAGGTGTGCAGTCCATAGCCTATACCAACAATTCTCCCGATACGCTTCACAAGGTGTTTTTTCATTTGCAGTACAACGCCTTTCAGCCGGGAAGCAACATGGACGAGCGTTCACGTGATATATCCGACCCCGATCGCCGCGTGGGAAATCGCATTGCCGGGTTGTCTGATTCCGAAATTGGATTTATGGAGGTGGTTGAATTCAAGCACGATAACGATGTTGCAGACATCGAACATCTGGGTACCATCCTAAATGTTCAGCTATCCAAGCCCATTCCTCCAAACGGCAAGGCGCAATTTGATATGTCGTTTCGCGCCCAGTCACCCAAGCAGATCCGTCGAAGTGGACGCAATAACATTGAAGGCATCCATTACTCCATGGCGCAGTGGTACCCTAAATTGGCCAATTACGACCGTTACGGGTGGAATACAACGCCCTATGTGGGAAGGGAGTTTTACGGAATTTGGGGCAACTTCGACGTACACATCAGCATCGATAGAAAGTATACCCTTGCCGGCACCGGGGTGTTGCAAAATGCCGATGACATTGGCCATGGTTACAGTGCGACCAAGCGCAAACGAGGAAGGGGTAAGCAAACCTGGCACTTTCGTGCTGAGCGCGTTCACGATTTTATGTGGGCTGCGGATCCCGAATACATTCACACGACGCATCAAGTACCCAACGGTCCGTTGCTGCGGTTTTTCTATCGCGAAAAAGACAATGAGCACACCGATAATTGGGAGGCCATGCCGGAATACATGCAGCGTTTTTTTGAATTGGCAGACTCCCTTGTAGGTCCGTACCCGTACTCAGAGTTTAGTTTTATTCAAGGAGGGGATGGCGGCATGGAATATCCCATGGCTACGCTTATGCTCGGAAGAGGTAAGCTCAAGGGAATGGTTGGCTTGGCCGTTCATGAAGCCATGCACAATTGGTTTTACGGAATGATTGCCACCAACGAAACCCGTTATCCTTGGATTGACGAAGGGTTTACAACCTTTGTGGAGAATCTCATCATGCAGGCGCTCTTTCCCGATGACGATACCCGAGGGTTACCGCATTACAGCAATTACCTCACCTATTTGCAGCAATGGAATGCGGGAGCAACAGAGTCACTCACCACACCGGCCGATCACTACATCACCAATCGCGGCTATGGAGTTGCGTCTTATTCGCAAGGGTGTATGTATTTGGTAAACTTACAGCATATCATGGGCGAAGATGTGTTTTGGAAAGGATTTAGAAATTTCTTTAACCGTTGGAAGTTTCACCATCCGCATCCGGAGGATTTCATTCGTGAGCTCGAAAAAGTCTCCGGATTGCAGTTGCAGTGGTTTAACGATTTGTGGATTGGCACAACGCAAGCCATAGATATAGGCATCGACACGGTATATGAAGACGAAGGGTTTACGCATATTGTATTGCGTCGCTATCAAGAGTTGCCTTTTCCGGCTACCGTAGTGTTAATCAGCGAGGGCAGTGCTCCGGAGATTCATCACGTGCCACTTGATTTGATGTACGGTCGGAAGTTGGAACGTGGAAAGCAGCATCCTTTTTGGAAGTGGGCAGCGCGTACCTATACCTTGAAAATTGATCGCCCCATAGCAGACATTGATGCGGTTTATCTCGACCCGTTTTTTGAAACCTCTGATGTGAATCGTAGCAACAATAGGTGGACTAAGGACAACGAGTAAGTACAGCGTATGTTGCTGCCCTTATCACTTGCAGTTATCATGTTGGGAATTGGTCTGCGGCTCGATTTCTCACAGTTTACGGAAGTATTTCGTCAACCAAAAGCAATACTGTTTGGCCTATTTGCACAGATTATTCTGTTGCCCGGAATCGCCTTTTTAATAGCGTGGCTTTATCCCCTTAGCGACAACCAAAAAGTTGGCATACTGCTTTTGGCAGCGTGTCCAGGTGGTACGGCCTCCAATTTGGTGACAATGATGGTTGGAGGTCGAACGGCGTTATCGGTTTCGCTTACCGCCTTCAATAGCTTCATCATCTTGTTTAGCATTCCTTTGGTGCTCTATTTGGGGTCGGGGTCGTTCTTGAGCGACCCTTTGGATGTTCGTGTGCGTCCTCGCGATGTGTTGCCTGAGATTGGCTTAGTTGTTCTGCTGCCCGTTACTGCCGGTATGCTCATTCGCCATTTTCAACGTTCGCGTATCAAAGCCATAGAGGGGTATTTGCGCTATATTTTACCGGGAATTTTGCTTTTGGTATTTGCTTGGGTATGGTTGCAAGAAAATGGAGAAGACAGCGATTTGCAGTCCTCCTTTTTGCCCGTAATTATACCGTTGTTGATGTTGAATATCGGCGGAATGATTGTCGGGTACACAACGAGTAGATGGATTGGCATAACGTCCGACGGAAGCAGTACAATTGCCATAGAAATGGGGCTTCAGAATACAGCATTGGCCATATTTTTAGCCAATGCCGTACTCGATAAGCCGGCGCTTGGTTTAATGGCTGTGTTTTACGCATTTTTTTCTTTTTTTACGACCTGGCTTGTTGGCTGGGTGATGATGCGTCGAACCAAAAAAACCACTACCTTTGCCGAAGATTAACGATTTTATAATCCCAGTGAAAAACACCATTGGGCAACCAATAATACGCAGAGTAATCACATAGAATGAGCGACCCCATAAAACACGAGTGCGGCATTGCCATGCTGCGCCTCCGCAAACCACTAGAACACTATCGCGAAAAACACGGCAGCTATTTCTACGGCATCAATAAGATGTATCTACTGATGGAAAAGCAGCACAATCGAGGGCAAGACGGAGCCGGCTTTGCATCCATTAAACTCGATATGGAACCGGGACAGCGCTACATCTCTCGTTATCGATCGGTTGACCCCAAGCCCATTCAGGAATTATTTTCACACATCACACAACGCATTGAAGGCATTCTCAAGGAGTATCCCAATCATCCCGATGAGGTGGGCTGGTTAAAGGAAAACTTGCCCTACCTCGGTGAAGTTTATCTCGGCCACCTTCGTTACGGTACATTTGGGGGAAACAGCATTGAAAACTGCCATCCTTTTTTGCGTCAAAATAATTGGGTAAGCCGCAATCTCATTTTGGCGGGTAACTTCAATATGACCAATGTAAATCAGCTGTTTGAAGAGCTTGTATCATTAGGACAACACCCCAAAGAGCTGGCCGACACGGTAACCATCATGGAGAAAATCGGTCATTTCCTCGATGAGGCCAATGAAAAGCTGTACCGTAAATTCCGAAAGGAAGGCTTCAGCAAACAAGAGATATCACCGTTGATTGCCGAGCATTTACCCATAAAGAAAATTCTAAAGAAGTCTGCAAAGAAGTGGGATGGTGGCTATGCCATTGGTGGTATGTTTGGAACGGGCGATAGCTTCGTGCTGCGCGACCCCTCCGGAATTCGTCCGGTGTATTACTACATCGATGATGAGGTGGCGGTGGTGTGTAGTGAGCGTCCAGTGATACAAACGGCTTTTGATGTGTCTTTCGACGACATTAAAGAAATCACCCCCGGTCATGCGTTGGTCATGCGTAAAAACGGTGAGATAGAGGAAATCAAAATTATGGAGCCGCTTGAACGTAAAAGCTGTTCGTTTGAGCGCATTTATTTTTCGCGCGGAAACGATCGTGACATTTATCAAGAACGCATAGACCTTGGCCGGCACATTGTTCCACAGGTGCTCAACGCCATAGACCACGATTTAAAGCGCACTGTATTTTCGTTTATTCCCAATACCGCCGAAATCAGTTATCTCGGTATGATGAAGGGCATAGAAGACCACCTCGATATCCACAAGGCACGCATGATTGCAGCGTTAAAAAACCCATCGGAAGACGAGGTGTTGGAAGTCCTTTCCCAACGTGTGCGCTGGGATAAAGTGGCTTGGAAAGACGCTAAACTTCGCACGTTCATTACGGAAGATGCTGGTCGCGACAGCTTGGTAAGCCACGTGTACGATATCACCCAGAGCATTCTGAACTCCGGCGATCAGTTGGTGGTTGTTGACGATTCCATTGTTCGAGGCACAACGCTGCGACAGAGTATTCTCCGTATCCTCGATCGTTTAAAGCCCACCAAAATAGTGGTTGCATCCTCAGCGCCGCAAATACGCTACCCCGATTGCTACGGCATTGATATGGCAAAAATGGGCGATTTCATTGCCTTTCAAGCGGCAATACACTTACTTAAAGAAACCGATCAAAGCCACATCATTACAGAGGTTTACAACAAATGTAAAGCCTCAGCCAACGAAGAATCACCCGATAATCATGTGAAGGCAATTTACGCTCCGTTTTCAGCAGAAGAGATTTCGCATGCCATAGCAACGTTATTGCGTCCGGCTGATCTTAATGCCGACGTGGAAATTGTATACAACTCTATCGAAAACCTTCATAAATCGTGTCCGGATAATATGGGCGATTGGTACTTTACCGGTGACTACCCTACCCCCGGAGGAATGCGTGTGGTAAACCGTGCATTTGTCAATTACATAGAAGGGAATACCGGCAGAGCGTATTAAACCATTGCCTGCAGAAGCAATATACAGCAATCATCAGATTACCGAGTAAGACGTAAAGAACGGGTTTTTAGAGTGCGTTATCAATTTCCCGTTCTTTAATGATCTCATTTGTTCGCTCAATGGCTTTTTTCAATTTAAAATCGCTCCAACTGTTTTTGTAAAATTTGTTGAAAAATTCATCTAATTTGCGAACCACAAGAACGTTGTAAGCGCCTTGAATCTGTCCAATACGACTGGGAGAAAGCGTCCTTAAACTCAACGAGAAGCTGCCATTCAAATACTGAATGTAGTGCCAAATACCGCTGGGCATGAACAGTGTTTCGCCGTGGTGTAAATCACACTGGTAGCCGGACGCTAATTTTAGTGCCGGGAATTGATTGTAATCGATATTGCTCATATCAACGGCACTGTGCGTCGTAAACGGGAACTTGTACAAGTATTTTGTTTGGTCTTGGTCAAATAAGATAAACCGCTTGGTACCTTGAAATTGTGTGATGAACACATTTGACAAGTCGATGTCGTAGTGCAATCGCACATCGGAACCGGCACACCCAAAAAACAGGTACGGATGATCCTTGAGATAACCATCCATAATGGGAGTGAAGGAAAAGTCTTTTAGTAAGTCGGGTTCCAGCTTAAACAAGTTAAAAATAAAAATGCGCAAATCAGACGGTTTACTGCTCGCTAAAAGCTCGAGGTATTCCGCAAACGGGACTTCCTTTACCGGAGGCATTTCGATAAGAGTAGGGGAGTTGTCAAGCCATTTTCCGTAGAGTTTTACCTTGTGGTGGCCAGCTTTTTCAGTAAAGTACTCCGGTGTCCATTTAGATGTTGCTTCCCATGAAGAAGCATAATTCTTCAGGATAACCGGTACCCGTGGTTTAACGTAGTTTTGATAGAAGTCTTCCTTTGAGATGTCTTCTACAACGTCGACGGGTTTAAGATGCAGGGTTTTCAATGTTGTTAGCGTTTAGGCATTCAAAAGTACAATCTTTTTCTTATTCAATACGTGGTAAGTGAATGCACACATTTTTAGGTTCACTGAAGAACTCAAGTGCGTAGAAGCCCCCTTCTCGTCCCATGCCGCTGGCTTTCGTTCCGCCAAATGGCGTTCGCAAATCGCGCACCAACCAGCAATTTACCCACACGATGCCCACATCGAGTTTTTCGGCAACGCGATGAGCGCGATTTAGATTATGTGTCCATATGGACGACGATAGACCATAAGGTGTGCTGTTGGCAATAGCCACAGCCTCATCGTCATCATCAAATGGCATGAGCGTAACAACGGGGCCGAAGATTTCCTCTTGATTGGTTCTACAGTGTGGAGAAAGCCCTTCAATTACGGTGGGTTCCAAATAGTAACCGTTGTTGAACGGCGCATCTGGTACAACGCGTTTTCCACCACATAATACGGTTCCGCCTTCTTCCTTGGCCAGTTCAATATACGCTTCAATTTTATTGCGGTGCGCTTCCGATACAACAGCGCCCACTTGGGATGTTTCTAAATGAGGAGGTGCTACGCGCAGGGCTTTCACGCGTTCCACAAAGGCATCACGAAATTTGGTGTAAATGCTTCGATGTATGAGAAGCCTTGATCCACAAAGGCAAATTTGACCTTGGTTGGCAAAAGACGAACGCACGGATGTTTTCAGGGCCTCATCAAAGTCGGCGTCGCCAAAAACGATATTGGCATTTTTACCTCCTAACTCTAAGCTGGTTTTTTTAAACTGCTGTGCGGCAATGCCCGCAATGATTTTTCCGGTTGAAGTGCCACCGGTAAACGATATGGCCTTTGTGGTTGGATGCGATACAATGGCCTGTCCGGCTGATTGCCCGTATCCATGAACAATATTGAGAACGCCCGGCGGCATACCTGCTTCCATGCAGATGGAGCTGAGCAGAAAGGCCGTCATGGGGGTGACTTCCGAGGGTTTTGCAACCACGCAGTTGCCGGCAGCCAACGCGGGAGCAATTTTCCAGCTGAAGAGATAAAGGGGTAAATTCCAAGGAGAAATGCATCCCACAACACCTAACGGTTTTCGCAGGGTGTAGTTGAATCCGTTTTGCCCCATATCGTGCATGGCATTCTCGTCGTGGAGAATGGCGGTAGCGAAGAACGCAAAGTTGTCACGTGCGCGGGGTATATCAACCGATTTTGCGAGTTTAATGGGTTTTCCGTTGTCCTTGCTTTCGGCATGTGCCAATTCATCTAACTTGGCGTTAATGCCTTCCGACACGCGCATCAATATGGCAGAACGCTCTGCAGTTGACATGCCAGACCAAATGGGGAATGCGCGTTCGGCAGCAGCAACGGCATGTTCTACGTCTTTTTCATTGCTGTCAGGAATACGTGCGTAAGCTTTACCGGTGGCGGGTTCAATGTTGTCGAAGTACTCTCCGTTGACCGGAGCGCGCAGTGTTCCATCAATGTAGTTTTGGATATCGATCATGGCTTAGTGTCTCGTTGATATTGATTACAAGTTACCGGTTCGCCCTCCGTCTACCGGAATGTTGATTCCGCTAATGTATGCGGCGGCATCACTTGCGAGAAATGCGGCGGCGGCGGCCACTTCTTCCGGTTGAGCAAACCGATTGAGCGGGATGTCGGACTTCATGGCTTCGGCAGCATCTTCCTTGCTCACTCCCATTTTTTCGGCTTTTTTTGCAATGATACTGGTGAGACGCTCAGTAGCGGTTGCCCCGGGGAGCACATTGTTTACCGTAATATTGAATGTTCCCAGTTCATTGGCCAATGTTTTTGCCCAATTGCCCACGGCGCCACGTACGGTGTTGGATACGCCCAATCCTGCTAGGGGGATCTTCACAGAGGTGGAAATGATGTTGATGATGCGTCCACCGCCGTTTTTTTTCATATCGGGGATGCAGCACTGAGTGATTTCGTGGTTGTTGATAAGGTGGGCAGAGAAGGCGTCGATGTAGGCCTGGGTGTCGGCGGTATGTGCCGGACCGGGCGGTGGCCCTCCGGTATTGTTTACCAAAACATCAATGAGAATGTCCGGGTGGCTGTTTTTCCAAGATTCAAGTGCTTTCTTGGCCTCTCCTGGTACGCTGAAGTCTGCGCAAATTGTATGATGGCCATCACCGGCAAGTGATTGTTTGGTAGCGTTTAACTTTTCTTCATTTCTGGCCATCAGCACAATGGAGGCACCTGAAGATGCAAGCGTGTGCGCTATGGCTTTACCGATGCCCGATGTGCTCCCGCACACCAAGGCAGTTTTGTTTGTAAGATTCCAATTCATAAGCGCGAAAATACGGCAAAACCTTCGGGTATAAAATTGCCGACGCGCAACCGATTTGGTTATTTCTTGATGATTTTTTTGACTTCGCGTCCGGCACCGTTGTCGTTGCGCAGCATGTAAACACCAGCTGGAAGGTTGGCGAAGTTTGAAACCTCAATTTGCTTGCGTTCACCGGCAGACAGCTCAATGTTTTCTTGCCACACTACTTGACCGGTTACCGAAATCAACTCAACCTTTGCCATATCTTCTAATGGTGATTGAATGTTGATGGTAAGCGACTCGCTGGCCGGGTTAGGGAACGCCTCAAAACGACGCTCTCCAGACTCAAAAGTGTTATCGCTCAATACAACATCTAAGTTGACGTTGTCGATATACAAGTTGTTGCCTCCGGCATTTTCAACCTCAAACATGATAAGAATCTCTGAATCTGCACCTGCAAATTGCGCAAGTGATACCTGCGTGCTGCTCCATTCGCTCTGTGATTGAGGGATAAAATTACTGGTTGTAGCAGGAGCGGTAGCCAGCATACTGCCTTGAATGGTGCGGCGATTTGCCCACGTTTTACCACAATCAATACTGATGTTTATTCGCAAGGCCGTATTGGCGTCGTTGTGTTTTGGAGCGTGTGCGTAATTAAATTGTAGAATGGCCGATTGTGCACGTGTCATGTCAATGTTTGGTGAAACCAAGCGGAAGATGCCGTGCTCATTTGTTTCGTGAAGGCCAAACAGTGCAGAACGCGTGCCGTCAAAAGAGGCGTCATTGGTAACTTCAACCGGAACATCGGTGCTGCCAATGCGGTGAAGTGACCAGTTTAAGTTGGGAATTTCAATGCCTTCAAAATCTTCGCGCAGCCAAGATTGAAAGGGAGAGGGCTCATCATATTTAACCCAGACACTATTGCGGATGCTGATGGAATCTTGTCCGGCATCGTTTTTAACTACCAGTGATACACGGTGCACACCTTCTTGGTTGAACACAACCTGCGGATAGCGTTCGTTGGAAGTGGCCGGTGTTCCGTTTTCAAAGTACCAGGTGTACTCGTCGGGATTGGCGCCAATTGAAGCGTCGACAAACTTCACAGTATCACCGGAGCATATAATATTAGTTTGTGCAAAGAAGTCTGCGATGGGTTCGCACACATCTCCACCGACAACACCCGTTTCTTTCAGATTATTTGTGCGGGTAACATCACCGCGCAATTGGGGGTTATTTAGTACTGCTTTTGACCGTGCCTTTTGTCCATTAGTAAAGGTGTTTTGGCAAACGTCATTTGAATAATCCATGTAGTTTTCAATCATATCCGGGAGCGCACCACCGCAGGAGTTGGTGGAGAGATTGCAGCCAAAATTAGCTTGTGCTGCCGGGGGCGTATCGTTGACAAAATCACCACCATTGCAACCATTGCTAAAGGGGTGGTGGAGATTTAAGTAATGTCCAACTTCATGGGTGAGGGTTCTGCCAAGAGACACAGATGTTCCCACACTTCCGGTGCGGTCGTGACGTTGAAGCACACCGTCGTTGAATCCCGATTGATTTGGCTGTGGGAAGAACGCGTATCCCAAAAGAAGCCCCTGTGGAATATTAGAACTTATGGCTCCAACCGTCCATATGTTGAGGTACTTTCGGTTGTTCCACATGCTCAATCGCTTGATGTTGTTTGTGGAGTTTTCCGCTTCTCTGGTTTGAACGCGGTTAATTCCGTCGGTACAATTTCCGTTTGGGTCAACGCGCGCCAAGTGAAATTCAACTTCAAAGTCAGCAGAGCGGCTTAAAAAAATATTGCGTAGGTTTACCGTATCGGCATTTTTGCGTCGATAGTCTTCATTGAGAACACGAAGCGCGTCCATAATTTGGTATTTGGAAATGTTGTCCTCCTCGGTATCGTACATGACATGAAACACAACGGGAATACGGTGAATATTGGTGCTTTCACCATTTTCATTTCTCACCTCTGTAGGAGGGTTGTTTGCTATGTACTCGTCAATCCAAGCTTCCACCTCTTCGCGCTGTTGCTGATATTCCCGATCGTTGCCAAACAGTTGTTCAATGATTTCGTCTGTTCCGCAGACCTCATTTTCGCCGTGATTGTGTTGATGTTGGGCTTGAGATGATAAACTGAACGTTAAAAATGCAATTAAAAACGAAGAAGAAAGAAAAATGCGTAACATATAATAATATGTGTTTTAGTTTTGTGTGTGCTTTTTGTGTTACCGCCAAAAATTGGAATTGTGTAGCGTACAAAAGAGTCGTTTAAACCACAAAGATACGCGTTAAAAACGGCAGAAAAAAAATCTTTCAACAATTTGTTGGGGAAAGAAAAAACATTGTATCTTCGCAGCCCTTTTGCAGATCATATATTTTTTTGACTGTAAAGCGATTAGAAACATAAAATTCATTGGCGTGAACACTTTAAGTTACAAGACCCCTTCGGCTAACAAAGCAACTGTAGATAAGCAGTGGGTCATCATCGATGCTGCCGGTCTTCCAGTAGGACGACTTATGACTCGGGTTGCAAGTATTGCCCGCGGCAAGCACAAAACCAATTTCACTCCACACGTAGATTGTGGAGATAATGTCATCATCATCAATGCGGAGAAGGTTACCTTTTCGGGCATGAAGATGGAGCAAAAAGAGTACATAACGTTCTCCGGTTACCCCGGTGGTCAAAAGCGCAGCACACCTCGTGAGGTGTTTGCCAAGCAGCCTCGCAAGGTATTGGAAAATGCCCTTCGCGGTATGTTGCCCAAAAACAGATTGGGTCGTGCACTCTTTAAAAATGTGCATATTTATGAAGGTGCTGAGCATCCGCATGAGGCACAGAAACCACAAACCATAACATTATAATCCAAAGCATATGTCAGTAACACATGCCATAGGTCGCCGCAAAACATCCATTGCTCGCGTTTACATGAAAGAAGGAAGCGGTTCTATTTCCATTAATAACCGCGACTACAAAGATTATTTTCCTACCGGTACCCTACGCTACAAAGTAGAACAGCCGTTGAATTTGGTTGAAAGTCTTGGTAGCTACGACATCAAAGTCAACGTAGAAGGTGGTGGAATCAACGGCCAAGCTGAAGCCATTCGCTTGGGGTTGTCTCGTGCGCTTTGCGAAATCAATGCCGACAACCGCAAAGTATTCAAGCCCGAAGGATTGCTTACTCGCGACCCACGTATGGTAGAGCGCAAGAAGTTTGGCCAGAAGAAAGCCCGTAAAAAATTCCAGTTCTCCAAGCGTTAATATCATTCTGTTTAGCATCGAAACTTTGCAGATCTTTTCCAAAAAGCTACTGCATCGTTGCTCAAATAACGAACGTAAACAAACACAAACATGTCTCAAAAAATCGAAATCAAACCATTGTTGGACGCAGGTGTTCACTTTGGTCACCTTACGCGCAAGTGGAACCCCAACATGGCACCATATATTTTTATGGAACGTGGAGGAGTCCACATCATCGACCTCTACAAAACAGTAGCAAAACTCGACCAAGCCGGAACAGCTATGGGTAAGCTTGCCGCACAGGGAAAGAAAATTCTCTTCGTAGCGACTAAAAAGCAAGCAAAGGATGTGATCGCTGAACACGCCACAGCACTCAACATGCCCTACATTACCGAACGCTGGCCGGGAGGAATGCTTACCAATTTTGTCACCATCCGCAAGGCCATTAAAAAGATGACCAACATCGACAAGATGAAAGCTGATGGTTCTTTCCAAACGCTTTCTAAGCGTGAGCGCCTTCAAGTTGATCGCCAACGTGCAAAGTTGGAAAAGCAACTCGGCTCCATCTCAGATATGAGTCGTTTGCCCGCCGCTCTTTTTGTGGTTGATATCAGCCGTGAGCACATTGCTGTACGAGAGGCTCAAAAACTAAACATCCCCGTCTTTGCCATCGTGGATACTAACTCCAACCCCAACGAGGTTGATTTCCCAATCCCCGGTAACGACGACGCGTCTAAGTCTATCTCCATCATCATGAATCACGTGAGTGGTTACGTGCGTGACGGACTTGCAGCGCGCAAGGCAGATAAAGACAAAGGGGGAACCGATAAAGCAGCTAAGAAAGCTGAAAAAATGGCCGATACAGAGTCTTAAGGTTAATACAATCATCATTAATTTAGAGTGTGCGTATTGTGCACACTCTTCTTTTTTCATAACGACTAAATTAAATTATCATGGCAATTACTGCATCTGATGTTAATAAATTGCGTAAGCAAACCGGTGCCGGTATGATGGACTGTAAAAAAGCCCTCACCGAAGCCAATGGAGATTTTGATGAAGCCATCAGCATTCTCCGCAAAAAAGGACAAAAAGTAGCCGCAAAACGTGCCGATCGCGAAACGTCTGAAGGATGTGCGTTGGCAGCATCAAACGATAACAACACGTTTGCTGCCGTTGTCGCTGTGAGTTGTGAAACTGATTTCGTTGCCAAAAATGACGATTTTGTTGCGTTGACACAGCACATCCTCGATGTAGCAATGACACATCAACCAGCCGATGCAGATGCGCTCAAAGCGCTTCCGTTTGCCGACGGCATTACCATTGGCGAAAAACTCATCGAACAAAACGGTGTGATCGGTGAAAAAATCGAATTAGCCGGTTACGAAACAGTTGAAGCACCTTACGTTTCGTTTTACGTTCACATGAACAACAAAATCGCCACGATTGTAGGGCTAAATGAGGAGGCTGAAGAAGCAGCCAAAGACGTAGCAATGCAGGCAGCAGCTATGGCACCAGTAGCATTGAATCGCGACGCCGTTCCTCAGGAGGTTATCGACAAGGAACTTGAAATTGGAAAAGACCTCGCGCGTCAAGAAGGCAAACCGGAAGCTATGCTCGATAAAATTGCTCAAGGTCGCTTGAACAAGTTCTTTAAAGAAAACACATTGGTGGATCAGGATTTCATCAAAGACGGAAAGCTCTCCGTATCAAAATACCTCGATTCTGTGAAGAAGGGTCTTCACATTACCGATTACAAA
The DNA here is from genome assembly GCA_007116495.1 of Cryomorphaceae bacterium. GTDB lineage: Bacteria > Bacteroidota > Bacteroidia > Flavobacteriales > Schleiferiaceae > CSBr16-58. Next base: position 35,114 of record SKIJ01000122.1, read on the forward strand.
CGTGTAGCGCTTGGTTAACCCAACGCTTTTGGTATAAAAAAACCGGCTGTAGAGCCGGTTTTTTTTGCTCTTTAAATGCTACAATATCGGATTGTACATTTGCGTTTCATTTAGCGTAAGCTGTCAACTCAAAGGTGCCTTTACTTCTGTAGAGACAGTCATCATTAACTCATTAACCTCACGTGATAACGGCACGTAGGTTTTATCGAAAACGTATGAAGCGTATTGTACTTGTTGCTTGTGCTCTCCTGCCGCTTGTGGTATCTGCGCAAACGGTGTTTAATTGGACAGAGCACATTTCGTTTAACAGTCTCAACGATGTCGTACAGGTAGGCGATTTGGCCTATGGCGCCACCGACTTGGCATTGTTTTCTTATAACAAACGCGACGGTGATATTGAACGCATCACCAAGCAATCAGGCTTAAGCGATGTCAATATTGTATCGCTGGATGTACATCGCCCAACAGGCCGCATCGTTATCGGATACGAAAACGGCAACATCGATCTTTACCGCAATGGGCGCATCACAAACATCAGTGACATTTCCCGTTCTACCTTGTTTTTGGGCAACCGTTTTTTGAACCATTTACGCGTGTATGGCGACAACCTCTACGTGTCGATGGGATTTGGCATCGTGGTGATTGATTTGAACGAAAACCTGGTTAGAGAAACCTACGTCATTGGTGAAGGTGGTGCGCAAATTAACGTGTTTCAAGTTGCGATTGACTCCGCAGCTGGCAGCATCTATGCCGGAACGGAAAACGGTCTCTACCGAGCCTCTTTGTCTTCACCACTAGCTTTTTTTCAAAGCTGGGAACGCATCAGCCGTTTTGCCCAATTCGATGTTCATTTGGTCACGGTATTCAACGACAAGCCGTTTGTTTGCAAGCGCGAAACGTTTGGGATCTCGGAAGACAGCGTCTTTTACCTCAACAATGGCGTGTGGACCTATTTCGATGATCTGATTCCTCAAAATTACTCCGACTTAAAAACCAGTGAAGGCCTCCTGGTTGCGGTAAATGACTTTAGTGTACGCGCATACAACGAAAACCTCGGACGCATTTACAACATCACACCGGGCAATGTCAATCGCGATAATTTTAGCCCGGTTAAGGCAGTGCGCGACACCGAGCGCAACCGAATTTGGATGGCTACGGACGGTCTGGGGCTCTCAGAACTCAACCCCGGGGATTTCTTCTTTTCCTATTTACCCAATGGTCCTCAACGCAACCAAGCGTATAGCCTTTTCCACAATGGCGATAAGTTATACGTGTCTACGGCTTCGTTGTCTGGTACCTTCACCGAACAGTTCAACCGTTCCGGAATCTTTACATTTGAGGATTTCACCTGGGGAGGGATTCCGTCCGGAGAGCTGGGTAATGTATCGGATATCGTGTTTGTGATATCCAAACCAGACGACCCAAATCACCTTTACGCTGCTACCTGGGGAAATGGTTTAATCGAAATCAAAGATGGTGTAGAGATAGCCCGATACGACAACGACAACCTCACGGAGCACGCGCTCACTCCCGTCAATAATACCTCATCGCGGATTCGTGTGGGGAAAATGGATTTCGACAGTGAAGGCAATTTGTGGATGGTGACGTCGCAAAATGATAATCCGCTCTCGGTTCTTCGCGCGGACGGATCGTGGGAAAACTTCAGTTTGGGTTCGTTTGCAAGCAGCACAACCATCGTACAACACATGATGGTGACCAGCAGAGATCAGATTTGGGTGCAAACACGCGGTTCAGGCGTGGTGGTTTGTCGCCAAAATGAATCCGGCCAACTGGAAATAGAACGGTTAAACCAAAATGAAGGGCAAGGGGCTTTGCCGTCGAATATGGTCAACGCATTTGATGAGGACCGCAATGGCGCCATTTGGCTGGGAACATCGGCCGGTGTGGGCGTTATTTTTAATCCGCAGAATATTTTTGATGGAGACGGAAGTTTTGACGCCACCCGCATCACCTTCGAAGAAGATGGTGTAGTCCAGGCATTGTTATCGCAAGAAAATGTAACCACTGTATTCGTCGACGGTGCCAATAAAAAATGGTTTGGTACGAGCTTTCGCGGTGCTTTTTATACCTCTACCGATGGCCGTGAGGAGATCTATGCGTTCAATCAATCTACCAGTCCGTTGCCGAGTAACACAATTTTTGACATACAAGTAGACCCTGAATCGGGGGAAGTGTTTTTCGCAACGCCCGGAGGAATAACTTCATTTCGCGGTGCTGCAACCGAGGGAGGAGATGAATTTGAAACACCGTTTGTATACCCCAATCCTGTTCGTCCAGATTATGAAGGCCCCATTTTTATCCGTGGATTGGTTCGCGATGCACAAGTGAAAATCACTGACGTCAGTGGAAACCTAGTATACGAAACACGAGCTGAGGGTGGGCAGGCCATATGGGATGGGAATCGCTTTGACGGCACGCCTGCTGCATCGGGTGTCTATTTGGCAATGATGAACAGTTCCGAAGGTCTTCAAACAGATGTCGTAAAAATTCTCATCGTTCGATAACCCCATGCTCAACAAAGCAACATTTGTTGTGCTCCGCAAATATCCCTTTGGAGACAACGGGCTGGTTGTACACGTGTTTTCCGATACATTCGGACGGGTGCCGCTTCTTCTAAAAAATGCTCGTTCGCGAAAAGCGCCACTGCCGTACGGCACGATACGTCCACTCTACATGTTTGAGGGGGTATTAACCCGTTCTGGTGATTTTTGCCACGTTCGAGAGGCGCGACCACTCAAGCTGCTCGATAACATCATGAGTGATCCCCGCAAAACGGCCATTGCTTTTTTTATCGCCGATGTATGGTCGGGATGCCTGCGCGAACAAGACGAGCAAAAAGGCGTCTTTGCGTTCATTAAATCTACGGTTGAAACCCTAGAGGAGATGGCTCACGGCTGGTCGTTCTTTCATCATTGGGTGATGCTGCAAACCGCGCAACACTTAGGGTTTTCTCCCGGTGTAGGTTCGTTTAAAACGGAATTTTATCTCGATCTGTTACACGGCGAGTACACCCTTAGTCCTCCGGCGCACCCCTATACTGCGGGACCTGAAGACGCACAGTGCATCTCTTGGCTCAGTCAATTTTCTTCGCTTCCACCTACCGCGCCGCCCAACTGGAGCATCGGCAGAAAGCGCGAGGTGCTGCGGTTGCTCATAGACTTTTTTCGACTGCACGTGGATGGATTTAAAACACCGGGTAGTTTAGAGGTTTTAAATCAGTTATAGCGATTGCTGCTAAGCTGATAAACGCATTTAATGCCTTGGTGTTAGGTGCGCAAATGTTGCCCAAATCAGTGGTTAGTTATTTGTAAATCGTCGCCATTCCGGATTGATGATGTTTTTCCAATTGTTGTTGTAGGGTATGTTGAGAAATGCACAAATGGCGCGTACTTGTTGTTCGGGCTCATCTACAAGCTTGTTAAAGTTTATAACGGTATAGGGCGTCCAGTGGGGATGAGCGTTCAAAAAGTCAATGGCCTCACGGTTGGTAGCTTCCAGTGATTCTTGGAGGTTGAAAGGCACGGATTGGGCGTTGATCATGTGGAGTTGACTGTGCACAATCTGATCGATGTTCCGCTGCATAACGATTACGTTGTAGGTAGCGCCTCGTGAGATGTTGGGGAGTTGTGGACTGGTAATTTTGATTGCTTTCCCTTGAAGGTCATCGAGAAAGCGATTGTCGATGTGCAGCCGTTTTACCCCATCGTATTCGTAGTAGCCACCTTTGTTGAAGGCGTCGGGGGTTCGTCTTTTATCGGTGTGTACGGGCACGCCCAAGGATTCGAGTATTTGCATCATCAGTGATGTGCCGCTTCGGGGCAATCCGCTGACCACAATCACCGGTGTTTCGCGTTTTGTAGGTGTGTGAAAGTGCTGCTGTAAAAATGCGCGCAATTCGGCGTTATTTGGTTGCTGTTGGATGCTGAGCTGCAGCGCGAGGTATGCTTGTTGGGGTTGCTTTAAGCGCAGCAGCAGTTTGCCGATAAAGGCGTGAACGTTGGGGGCGAAATGCTGCTTTTCCGTGATCTCTAACGCATGTTCAAGGGCATCCTCTAGTTGATCATTTGCCGCCAGCGCACGTGCCAAACCAAAGGCGGCATCTGTGGCGTCGAGGTCTTTAGCCGTAGCCGATTCAAAGCATTGGATGGCTTTGGCCGTTTGTTTAGCCGATAACCATAAATTACCGATTAATGTAAGCCAGCCTGCCGGATAGTTCATGTCCTTTGGCAATTGTTTAAGCGCCGATATAAGCGCCATATTGTTCCCTTTTACAGTTGCCAGCATGGCGTTTACTATGGGCTGCCATTCACCGGGAAAGTGCTCAATTTGCCCTTCCGCTGTTTGTACGTCACCGGCTTGAAACGCTGCTTGGGTATAGAGCATGCGCGTTGATAAAGGCGTGTTTTTGTCTATGAGGGCTTCAAGCACACGTAGCGCGTTGCCGGGCTGAAGCCCATCCATGTAGCTGCGGGCGAGATTGACGGTATTTTCATCCTGTTGTTTGCGGTTTGACGCATCCCGATCGATGTACCCGAGAGCTGCGAGGTGATCGAGGTAATTGGACGGAATGTCGGTAGAGCTGTTCGTCGTTCGGAGGTGATCGTAGGTGTCTACCGGAGCCAATGATGTTGGATTGCTTAGGTAATCGTTAAGCACTCTACCGTGCATATCACGAGACGAAGGGATGGAGAAAAGCCCCAGTAGTGAAGGCGTAATATCGGCAATGCTTGCGCCGAAGATGGGTTTGCGTTGGATAAACCCGGGACCGGCCGTTACCAATGCACCGAAGTAACGGTGGTCGAGTTGCGGAGCTAAAGGGTCGTCAGCCGGGAGGGCGTCGCGCATGTTTCCTTGTTTCTGGAAACCGTGATCACTCATCAGCATAACGTTGGTTTGCTCATCGCAGTAGTATAGGAGTCCGCCCAGCATCAAATCGTGTAAGCGGTAAGCAGCCTCCACAATTTTAGGTTCATCTCGGTGTTCGCGAACCCCAAGATGGCAAAAGTGATCCAGTGCATCGAAGTACACCGCGTGCAAGTCGGTATCGAAATGATGGAGAAGGTAGGTGGACGCCATTTGCACAGAAAGAGCGCGTGCCAGAATGTGCATAACGGCGCGTGTTTTGGTGTCTTTGGCGGGGTGTCCCGGATTGTTTAAAAACAGCTGCACCCATTCAAACGGAATCCACTCGGGCTGAATGCGGCACGACTGCAACGGTTTAGAAAGCGATTCCGGCCACGCAAATCCTATGGCCGGGGCGTCACCGTGGTGAAAGAGATTAGACACCATTTGTCCTTTGAGAGGTTCAGCCGGGTGCGACGGCCACCAACCCACCACTTGAGTGCGGTAGTCGTGGTGGTTCAGGATTTCCCAAAATGCCGCCGCAGTACGTGATCGTCCGCTTACGGGTTGAATTTTTTGCGCTTCGTTGATTTCGGTGAATCCATGTATGCCGTGGGCATAAGGTCGCTTACCCGTTGCGATGGTTGTCCAAAGCATGGGGCTCAGCATGGGGTGCATACTGGCGAGTTGTCCGCGAGCTCCGCGTTGCAGCAATGATTGAAGAACCGGCATCTTGCCTTCCGCAAGCAACGGGTCAATGTATTGCCAGTCTGCTGCATCCCAGCCGACCAAAAGAGTTTTTACGGGCCTTGTTTTGCGCGCAGAAGGAACGGAGGACTCTCTCCCGCAGTGTTGATGCCAGTGGTGTAGGTTTCGGTAGCCCGCAGCAATTGCGGAGATGGGATAGTCATCGAACATACGGCAAAGGTAACGCAAGGTCGATTGTTGATGCTTTTGCTGCAAAGGTAATTAGGAGGTATTCTCAAAAATTGCTGTAGTATTTCAGGAATAACCTACTCGCTGGCCAAAGCGGCCGACATGACGCTGATGCGTAAGTCCGGTCGATGTTCTAGGAGTACATGAGCGCAAGCTTCTAACGTTGCGCCAGTGGTAATCACATCATCGATCAGCATGATGTGTGCACAGGGGGGAAGGTTTAATAGGTGATTGGCCTGAAAACTACGTGCGGCATTTTCCCATCTCGCCCAGCGATGAAGTTTCGTTTGCGACGGTGCGTTGACCGAGCGTTCGAGGACCTGATACGGAATAGGTGCTTCGCAAACCGTATGCATTCCACGGGCTATTTCTTCCGCTTGATTGTAGCCGCGAACAGCGCGTTTTTTAGGGTGAATGGGCACCGGAATCAAATAATCCGGTTGTTCGTGCAAGGGGCGAGATACCAATTGATATCCCATATACAAGCCCAAGTAGCGGCCAACACCCGGTTGTTGTTTGTACTTGAGTTGATGCATCAACCGTTGCACGGCGCTCTGTTTTTTGAAATAACAAAATGCATCGGCGTATAAAAGAGGAATGCGCCCGAAGAAGATGTCGGTTATGGGATTGTTCTGCATGGATCGAAAACGCGTACGCGGCAACTCATCTTCACAGAACAAGCACAGGTAGCGTTCACTGGGTGTAAGCGTGCGTTCGCAGTTGACGCACACATCGGGGTAGATGAAATGAAGTAGAGCATCAATGGGGTTCATAGT
>SKIJ01000038.1 GCA_007116495.1 Cryomorphaceae bacterium
CGTTGCTTAGCGGGCTCAAACTTTGGCAGCTTGCCTATAACCCTAAGCGCCTCTTCATCTAGCGACTCATCAACACCTCTAACGACTTTGGCATCGGATATGGAGCCGTCTTTATTGACAACAAAATTGACAACGATGATACCCTGAGAACCCATTTGCTTGGAGATTTCCGGAAACTTAAAGTTTTTACCAACGTGCTTCTGCATCATGCGTTGAAAACAATCCGCTCGATCTTGTTCGGTTTTTTCGTTCTCGCAGCCGGGAAAAATCGGTTTATTTTCAACGACAGCAAAATTTAGAACCTCATCGGTTTCTTCTCCTCCAAAATCAACGACCTCAACTTCGTCGTCTTGATCAACCTCTACGGTTTCCATAATGAGCTCTTCCTCGAGCTCTACAATGTCTTCTACAACTTCAATTTGTTCTGGTGGTGGTGGCGGCGGAGGCGGTTTTTTAACTTGACGTTGCGTTTGCACGATTTCCTCTTCGTCGATCACGATATCGAGCTCACCTAAATACGTATCGGTTTTCTCGTATGTTTTCCAGTTAACAGTAACAATTAACAATATCAGCGTGACAGCAAGACCAACCAATAGAAAAATGGTTCGTTTATTTTCTAAATCTGCCTTAGAGGATTTCTTACTAATCATGGGTGTGTATTTTTCGAGGTAAAACTACAAAATCTCCGAGAATCACTCAAATTAAATTATTGATTGAAACACATCTTATTATTAACCTATCAATAAACATTCCGATATAGCTTTCGATGTAAAAAAACAGTGGACATTGCCAACACAACACCCACCATATCATACATAAAATCTGAGACGTCTCCACTTCTGCCGGGAATGAGCATCTCTTGTATTATTTCAGTCAACATACTGTAAACGGCAAAGCCTACAAGCAGCACAATATGATGAGCGGGACGCAATTCTCTGTTCAGGTTAGGGAAGTACCACAACCAAGTAGCAACAAACATAATTGCAGCATGGATGAGGTGATCTCCAAAATTTGCAATCGTACTCGGTACACGCTTAGACGGCATGAGCAACATGACTGTCATGAAAACCATCCAAACAATAAATGGCACGTAGCTGCGCTTCATTTTTGGTGGTTTATCCCACCAATTCATCATACGCTTCAGAAGACAGGAGGTCTTCCAGTTCCGATGCATCACTGACTTTCACTTTCACAATCCATCCATCACCGTAGGGGTCGCGATTTACAAGTTCAGGGTCATCTTCAATGGCTTCGTTAAATTCTAAAACTTCACCAGATATGGGCATAAAAAGATCAGACACCGTTTTAACGGCCTCAACAGAGCCAAATACATCTTCACGATCAACCTCATCACCAACGGTATCAACCTCAATAAATACGATGTCACCAAGTTCTTGCTGCGCAAAATCGGTGATTCCTATAGTTGCAACATCTCCATCAACGCGAATCCATTCGTGATCCTTTGTGTATTTTAATTCTGCAGGTATGTTCATTGAATAAGGATTTAAAGATTATAAAATCAAATTTGCGTCGCCAAAGGTACTAAAGTGATTTGTAATGTTTTTGATTAATTACCACGAAAACGAATATTCATTTTTTCATGGCTTATATGTTTTTAGAGCATCATACATTTAGCTTCCTAAATTGAGCCTCACGCGAAATCCAACATTGGTATTTGACGTAGGGAATGCCGTTGAAATCTTGTAACGCGATAGCATCTGATCGTAAAACAATTGTACGTTTACACGTTGGCTAATGGCATAGTCGGCTGAGAACTTAATGCTGGTTATGGTTTGTCCGGCAGTGATTTGATTGAGGTCTTCTACTATTCGACGGATGACCGTCTGATTATCGCGGATGGATAAGTCTAAACGCAGCTCTAAGTTACTGACCGGATTTGTTCGTTGCGCACCTACAGAAACAAATTGCAAGCGCAAATCTTTGACGATATACCCGCCACCAATCACAATTTCATTTCCCTTTGTTTCGGTTATTTGGTTGTTGGCCAAACTCAACATCACATTGCGATCGCGTTTGTATTCAATTCGTGCGGTAATACTGTTGCGCATGCGCATGTTAAACCCAATAAACGGACCGAACTGCTCGGTCATACTTACGGTCCCCACTTGGTTTTCCGGCATTATATCGCCATTTTCATCAATTGGCAATTCACCGTCTTTGATTCTTTGCTGACGTTGCAAATTCGTATTAAAGCCGCCTACGGTGTAATTGGCGATGTAGGCATGGTTTACGACAAAACTGCTGAATATTTTTCGGAATTTTTTGATTTTCCCTAATCCGTCATAGGTCAATCTCCAGTTCGGTAGTGGAATGCCTCGATTGGGAAGTAAAATTCCCAGATTTCGATCCGGATCAAGGGACATTCGCTCTGCGTCTTCACCCAAGTACGCAGAAATAAATGCGGGAATAAGAACCCCCTGACTTGTATAACTAAATCGGTCGTAGCCGTAGTTTGCCGAATCCGGACTTCCCGTTATCTCCGGAATATATTCAGGATTATCCGCCGCGTATTTATCTGCTCTTCTGCGGGATATGATTTCTCTATTGGCTAAAAATTGGTCGTACGTTTCTGAATCGTAATTCGGTGCCTCGCTCGGCTCAAAGGATGTTCCTATGGCAATAACTGAGGTGGTAAACATCCCGGTGAAGTAGGGGTTTTGACTTTCAAATTGATCGCTATCGGGGTTGAATCGGAAAAACTCAACAAGGTTTTCGCTGAGATTTTGACTTGCAGTAAGCTCTATACGTAAATCTTTAACCGGCTCAATCGACGCTCGACCGTTGATGTTTCTATTCATTGTACTGGAAAACTGCTGGTTTTGCAACGGCGATGTGGACAGCCATCCGCTTTCCGCAGCCAACCCACGAATATCGTCTTGAGAGCCAAAAACAAAACCCGGTGTTGGTGCAGCCCAGTTATTCATACCGAAGTACTGCGGTTGTGGTAAAAAACCCGGGAGTAAGGTTCCCTCCGTTTGGGTTACGCTGATGTTGGCGCTGCGTACACTCATCGCCACACGGGTTGTGGCCTTGATGATTTCCATAAAAATATTTGGCTTTTCCTCTTCTTCCTCCTCTTCCGATTGCGCTTGCCCTCTACCACGACCGGGCGTTTGAGGTCCACCCCTTCCGGCGCCTCGTATTTGTTGTTTTCCCTGATTGATGTCTTTTAAAAACTTAACCTTATTGTAGAGTTTCACAAAATCTATTTGAGCGTTTAGTTGCAATGAAGATGAGTTCTGAATGGTATTTCCCAAATTCAAAGAGTCGTCTTCTTGACCCGGAGCAGCGGCCATTTGCGCAATTAACGAGTTGGCTTGCCAATCGAAATCTCCGCTGTATCGTGCACTTACTGTTTGCACAAAATCCATAAACGGCAGCTGCCTAATCGGAACATCGTAGTTTACGGTGAGCGTCTGATTATAGCGCACAGGTCGACCAAATTCGCTTAAACTTTGCCTTATACTTTCACGAACTTCCGAATCGCGAGCTGATCCGGGCAACTCATCCACCCACGCATTCATCATGCCTTGAAAATCGATGCGTAGTGCTTTTGTAAGATCGTATCCCAAATCGTATTGTCGACGAAGTGTAAAGCTTTTGTCGAATGTGGTGTCGAGTTGAAATTCAGGGTTGTCGGTGTTTCGCATCTGCATTTCGTTGTACATACGATTGGCTTCTGCACGCAATACCATACGCGATGGCATGTAGTTAATGCTCAAATCACGTATGAGCTTAAAGGCATCATTCTTTAAAAACCCAATGTTTTTAAACGGTTCTAATGGAGCCGCTCGCGATTGGAAACTGTAGTTGATTGAGCCGCGGTGCTCACGACGTACATCAAATACCGTATTGATATCCCTAAATAAATTTTCAGAGAAGGCATAGGTAAACGCGAAATTTTCTATATCGTAAATCCGAGGATCACGTTTGTTATTTGAGCGGTCTTTGCGCACGTTGGTGAAATTCAAACTTCTGCGCAAAGTGTACGTTTGGCCAATTTTCCGAATGGAATCTCGAGACGTTGCTTCATCGATGTTTGCAAGCGCATCGCGAAACTCTATGTCAGGATCTAAGGGGTTAAAACGCGGGTTGCGCCACTCCTCCGCAATGCTAAAAAACATAGGAAGTCTCAATTTCAAATCCTCAGAAAAAAACTTATCTAATTGCCAGCTGGTTTGCAGGTCGTAAGACATAACCTCTTCCTGACTTCGTTCGGTTACGCTTTGATCTAAGCTACCCCATGCAACGGAACTGTAATTACCGGTTAGCGTAATGTTTGCAAAGTCCGCCAATTGTGCGTTCATACGCGCATTGGCTGCAAATCCACCTTGTCGATCAAAACCGGCCAGTCGCAACTCATTTACCCAAATTTCAGCACACTTTGGCAACCCATCGTCCGACTGATCACCGAGCTCTTTCTTCGGGTTGCGAACACCAATCATAATAGTGCGAACGTTCCCCAGGTTAGGAACCCCCACAACGGTGATTTTATGTCCACCAAAATCGCGCGTAAATCGATCGCGTAATGGAGTGCCGACACGATCACGTTCCAATTTCACCTCTCTAATTTGCTCGAGATCAATAATCATTTCGTTGGCTTCCGGCCATATTTCTCCGGGATCGGTTGCTCCCCAAGGAGTCACTTGTGCCGGCAACTCGTACTCGTAGTAATTTTGATTGTAGTCGGAACCTACGCGAATGAATACCGTGAGATCACCGTCGCGAACCGGCTCTTGCGGCAAGCGCTCTTCAACGTGAACAAACATGCGCAGGCGCTCGTAAAGACGCATATCCAGCGCCACATTCCGAAATATTGCACGTGCATCGCCATCGCGCAAGTTGCATACATTCATAGACAACGACTGCTCATTCTGTGCTTGAATACCGGATGTTTGAAAAAACTGTTGACGTTCAATACCCGGGGGAAGAACGTAATTGATTGGTGAACGTTGGCCATTTTCCTCTAGGTTAACAACATTTGTTTCAAAGGTTGTTTCAACATCTTCATCCTGTTCCAGCTCATCGCGGATGCCGTCGAGTGAAAACATGTAGCGACGCCACTCACCGCGGATGAGTTCCACACGCGCCAAACGAACAACAATCGGATCTTCGAATCCGCGCATAAACAACCGAATAAACCGTATGGAACGAAAGTCATTGATGGGCCCAACTCTGCGGTCGGGTTGAAAAATGGGGACTTTAAACTGAATCCAACGCGCTGTTTTAACGGTACCGTCTGGCAGCTCCGGCGTTCTGGTTTCGAAGATGTCGGTGATGTGGTTTTCTCCTACGACCAAATCCTGTTGTCTCAAGCTGATACGATACTGGAAATACGCTTCCGACTTACTGAGTGTTTGGTCTTGATTGATGTCTTCCACGTCCGGGCGGTTAGTTGCGGTGCGCGGAAAACCGTCGGGTTGTTCGGTATTTGAGTTGCCTTCTGTGTTGTTGAAAAACTTATACCGTTCGATGATATCGGCTTCCGCATCGTCGAGTGCAGACGTTCGGTAGTAAGAGTAGTTATCGGCTGCCGGGTCGGCAAACGCTTGTTCGTAGGCACCGGAGTTTACACCAAAAGCCGCCTCTACACGTTGCACGTAGTTGCCTACATCCCCAAAAGAATACTCGCGTTCCTGTTCGTCGTTGAGACCATCGAGTCCAACATCCTGCACATTAATTGCCGAAGGATCGTTGTCGAACGCCACCACCTGCGGTTGAATTTTGGGAACCAATCCCCACGCTGTTGAATCTACACGTGTAAAGTCCCCATCTACCGGCAAACCATTTTCAAACGATTGCCGACCATCTTTTAGGATATCTTCCGATATATTTCCCAAGTTTATGTAGAGATCTCCGCCACTGAGGGTTGGATCCTCAAGAAACGGGTCGAGCATCCAAAACTGCAAAAACTCGATGTTTTGTTCTTCAAAGTTGTTGGTTTGTAAATGGCGCATGATTCCCGCCCAACGCGATTGCGGATCTCTCAGACTTCCGTCTTCATTAAGTCCTGCCGAAATGCCCGGCTCACCTTCAACATCAAAATTGTATTGACCGCGCTCATTCGGGTAGTACGCTAAGTCTAAGGTAGGGATATTTCGCGGCAAAGCTGGGTCGCGATCCATATTGGGAAACACCTCGCGGAAGAGAATTTCGCGGGCGTACTGATCGGACTGCAGCTCTCTATTTTCGCGAATGTTGGGGGGCGTGTTTTGGTTACTTAAGTGAAAGATGGGATCGATGGTGTACCAAGATATGCGGGCGCGGTTATACCCCACGCGAATGTCGTTGTTGAACTGAGATTCGGGAAATAATTCCGGCTGTCCGGCCGGTGCACTGGCCATTACCCACTGCATGGGGTTTCGGATATCAATAAACGTTTGACTGGCTTCAAAGTCGTCGATATAGGTTGTTTCCTCATCGGTAATGTTGATGGCACGTGGACTGCCCGGAATCAGGTGTGCAAATTCACCCTGGAAAGACACGTTGGATTTTTCTTTCGTACTTATAAATGGAATATTATCGACCAATCTTGTAAGGAATGGGACTTCTTTGTTGATTTGGGAATTCATTCCCCAGATGGAGTTGGCGATGGGTTCTTCCCCAAGGTTGGCTTTTTGAGTGAGCGGTCGCTCTCTTAAGTGAAGAAAACTACCCCCAATATTTATATCGTCGCTCAATCTATGATCTACGTTTACCCCAAAAAACTGACGGGTCTGTACGTTAAATAACGTGTTGTTTTCAAAATCAACCTTGATGGGCATTCCGGACTGCAGAATGCCTTCGTTGAGTATTTTCACCCTTCCTAGGTTGTAGTCAACCGTGTAATCAACATCCTCCTGAAGCTTAGAACCCCCAGCAGTCACGACGACCGAACCGGGGGGTATGTTGATGGCGTTGAGCATAATTTCGGAGCCGCTGCTGGACTTGTATTGCCCTTTTAGAAAATACTTGTTGAGCTGCGTTTCTTCCTGTGCTCGAAATCGCGTACTGTCGTACAGCTGTTGAAACACGTACTGCTCATGAAACTCCGGATCCAACTTGCGTTTAAGGTTACTACCAAATGGTTCGAGTACCGGAAAGATGATCCGTCCATTTTGAGGATTGATGGTAATATCGGGGATAAAGTCAAACATCCCATCCGGAAGCGGGTCTTGGTTTTTGTTGACCCTATCGAGTTCCATCACGCGTAAAAGAAGTTCTTCATTGAGATTCCCTTCCGGTAAGAAAGGAATGGGCACCCCGGTTTCGTCGTTCCAGTAAAGAACATTCAAACGAAAATCATCTGGAGAAATACCGAAGGCGTTTAATGAATAAATGTTTTTCATCATTAGGTCCCAGAGGGGAACGCGCACATCCAACAGTACGCTCTTCAGCATTTTCAATATCAATGTATTCGGTGGCATCACCCCATCGTTTGAAAACTCACCAACCTGATACGTATTGCCATTTGCCGTATACTGGTAAGCCACGGCCAAAACCTCATCTTGGTTTAGAGACTGATTAAGTGAAATATACCCCAACTGTGGATGGAATGTGTATTCCTGAGGCGTTAGTTTTCGCGCGTTGGATAAGTCGGTAAAGTCCACACCGTCTGTATAACCTCTATTTTCCAAACTGGTCGCCGCAGTTGAAATCGATCGCACACCGCTAACACTCTGCTCAAGCTGGCGGGGGTTCAAACTGTTCATTTGGTTATGTGGCAAATCCGGATGGCGTCGGTCGTTAACACGTGTAAAAATCTGCTCACCCGGAATGTTGGCCTCCGAGTTCCGGTACGCCGATGGTTTATCAGCCTCACCCAAGTCCATAAACGCAATAATGTTACGCACGTCTTCGGTTTGACTGCGACGATTGGTTACCCATACCTCAATGCGCGTAATTTGAATGGGCGATGTAATGATGGGAGCATTGCGCAGGTATCGCTCGTAGTTATCGCGAAAATAGTGTGACAAAAAATAGTGGCGGTTCGCTTCGTATTCATCGGCTTGGATCATAAACTCTTGCTGCATACCTCCACCCTGTACATTAACGGAATTGGTTTGGCTTCGCTGCTCAGACAAAACAGTCGTTACCATGGTCTTCCCAAACTGCATTTGAGCCTTTACCCCAAAGAGACTTTGCGCACCCGTGATGAGTGCTGAGTTGAGCGGGAGGTTGACATTACCAACTTCAATTTTTTTGAAGATATCGTCTTCCTCTCCGGTAAATTCCGTTTTCATGGTATTTTCAAAGGCAAACGTGGCTTCCGTATCGTAATTGGTTTGCAGGTTTAGACGCGTCCCAATCTCTCCGGTCACGTTCATTTGAATGCGCTGTTCAAAAAGCAAATTAAACGTGCTGCGGTTTCGCTCCGGTATCATAGGGTTATCCACGGTTTGGAAGCGTCCCCCTATGGTTAATGTTGCGGCACCTTGCGGACGAATTTCTATGAAATTACTACCAAAAATATTCTTGAAGCGCTCGCCACCTACCTCAATTTGCGGAATCAATCCCGAGCCGGCATCCCGACCATCGTCTTCCGAATCGCGCCGCTTACCAGCTCCGGCTCCGGCCTTTTCCTCCCAGTAATCGGTACTTTGTTCGCTAAAAACGTACTCGCGGTATTCTTCGGGTGTAAGATAGCGCGGCATTCCCACTTCCGTTTCGCCAATTTTCCGCGTAATGATGTACATATTGGTTTCGGGGTCGTAGGTCACCTCTTCCTTTATATTAGATGGGTCTTTGAGGTACAAGCCGCTTCCCTCACCACTGTAAGGGTAGGTTACAGAATCAGGGTCGGTACTGTCGTTTTCCCATATCCAATGCCTATCTACGCGCACGTCGGACACCGCCCGTACGGGGTAAAAAAGCACCGACACCAAAAGGCCGGCAACCAGTCCCAATCCACAATATTGAATGGCTTTTTGTCCCAAACCGAAATGCTACAAATTTTTAAGCGAGTGTTTTATGACTTGATCCACCGTGTTGATGGTCGGGTCTTGCATGACCTTTTTAATGGCCTTAGCAGCAGCAGCTTTTGGGTAACCTAAAACTTCCAGAGCAGACAATGCATCCAGCAGCAAATCGTTATTCGCTCCGGCACTCCCTATATCAGCATTTACCTGACCGCCTCCTAACGTTGTAATTTTATCTTTCAAATCAACGATGATACGCTCTGCTGTTTTGGCACCGATTCCTTTTACTGCTCGTAACGCATCACTTTGTCCGGCACCAATGACGCGCATCACATCGTCGGCAGTCATATGAGAGAGAATCAAGCGTGCTGAGTTTGGGCCAACACCCGACACCGACAAAAGCAGTAAAAACATATCTTTCTCCATCTGCTGGATGAATCCGTAGAGAATTTGCGCATCTTCACGAACAATTAAATGCGTGTACACGAAAACATCCTTTTTTTCACGAATGACATCGTGGGTGTATATCGTATGATTTATCTGATACCCAACACCACCGCATTCTATCACTGAATATGTTGGTGTTGAAATAATTACTTTTCCCTGCAAACTATATATCATAAGGTAAATTTGTGATGCTATAGAAACGGCAAAAGTAATTTTTTCATATACGTTATTGTGATTTTTTTTAGAAAAATTATCGCTTTGTCTAAGCGCTCATTTTTGGATTGCCGATTGCCTTTTTCACTTATGTGACGCAAGTCATTTGCGAATGAAGGACCCGTCCACTATTTTTGCTTGAAACGTATAATTTTAAACAAACAACCAACATGAATACATACAGAAAATTAGGCTTTGATTCGGAGGAGAGTAACGACGTCGTTCAATCCTTGAATCTTCTCTTAGCAAATCTTCACGTGCACTACCAAAAACTTCGCAACTACCACTGGAACGTTACCGGTTCAGATTTTTTTGATCTGCACGAAAAATTTGAAGAAGAATACAACGAGGTCAAGGTTGAAATCGATGAAATAGCCGAGCGCATTCGCGTCTTTGGCCACACTCCTGCCAGCACATTGCAATCGTACTTGGAAATGTCTGAAATCAAAGAAACAGGAACCGATTTAAGCGGCACCGATATGGTGAAGGAAGTCCTTAGCGATTTCGAAATCTTACTTTCGTTTATGGTTGATGCTTTGGAGGCGGCAGGTGAAATTGGCGATGTTGCAACTGAAGATATGCTTACCGGCTACATCAAGCGAACCGAAAAAATGCATTGGATGCTTACCAGCTTCATTAGTTAATGGTACATTTGTCGCACTATGCAACAATACCATAACCTCATTAAACGCGTACTCGAGGAGGGCGTTGACAAATCAGACCGAACGGGCACAGGAACCCGTTCGGTATTTGGTCACCAAATGCGATTTGACTTATCGGAAGGCTTTCCGTTGATCACCACTAAAAAGCTCCACCTTCGCTCCATCATCCACGAATTGCTGTGGTTTCTGCAAGGTGACACCAACATCAAATACCTCAAAGAGAACAAGGTGCGCATCTGGGACGAATGGGCAGACGAAAACGGAGAGTTAGGGCCTGTTTATGGATATCAATGGCGCTCGTGGCCCACAGCAGACGGAGGCAGTATCGACCAAATCAGCAAGGTTGTTGAGCAAATCAAAACATCACCCGATAGCCGCAGACTCATTGTGAGCGCATGGAACGTTGCTGATGTTGACAACATGGCTTTACCGCCTTGTCACACGTTTTTTCAGTTTTACGTTGCCAACAACAGACTTTCTTGTCAGCTGTACCAACGAAGCGCAGATATTTTTCTTGGCGTGCCCTTTAACATCGCATCTTATGCATTGCTGACGATGATGATTGCTCAAGTATGTGATTTAGAATACGGCGATTTTGTACACACCTTTGGCGATGCACACATTTACAGCAACCACATGGATCAAGTTAGATTGCAAATTTCTCGTGAGCCACGCCCCCTCCCCAAAATGATCCTTAACCCCAGTGTCAGAAACATCTTTGGCTTTACCTACGATGATTTCACCCTGGAGGGTTACAATCCACACCCGCACATAAAAGGTGAAGTTGCAGTCTAAACCTTGTTGTTGATCCAGTACAAATTAGCATCTCCATAACTGAGAAATCGGTAGTTGTTCTTCAACGCTGCTTCGTAAACCTTTTTCCAGTCGCCTCCTATTGCGGCTGCCACTAACATCAATAATGTCGATTTGGGTTGATGAAAATTTGTTATCAACGCATCTACCATGCGAAAGCGATACCCCGGGAAAATCATCAATGCCGTACGCGCATATAGCGTACCGTCTTCAACGTAATCCAGTAGTGCGTTTAACGCTTCGTAAGCGGGCACATTTTGCGGTAAGTTATAGGCATCCCATTGATTGAGTTTGTTGGGAGCGTCGCCATTGATCAATTTTACACCCAGCCAATAGACCGACTCCATGTAGCGCATACTTGTTGTACCTGCGGCAATAAACGCCGAAGCATCAGCTAAGAGTGAACGAAGAGTTCCTCCATTCACAACCATCTCTTCGCTGTGCATAACGTGATCCTTTAAAGATGCTGATTTAAGGGGCAGGAATGTTCCACCACCAACGTGAAGCACCAGTTCATGCATCGTTACCCCGTTATTGCTCAACGCATTCATCACGTCCGCGGTAAAGTGCAATCCGGCAGTTGGCGCTGCTACAGAACCTTGCTGTTTGGCGTAAATGGTTTGGTATCGTTCGTCGTCTTCATCGCGTACATCGCGTCTAATGTACGGAGGCAAGGGCACCTTGCCAGCAGCATCTAATATTTTGGCAAATGGCAACGGTGCATCCCAGTTAAACGCAATAAGAAAGTGCCCCCCGCGACGTTCGCGCATGGTCATACGCAAATCAAAACGACCAGCTTCTAAATCCAGAGGTATGCGTAACGTTCCATTTTTCCAGTGCCTTGCTCCACCTACCAAACACAGAAATTCAACGGAATGGAAAGACTGCATCACCTGCTCTACACTTTTTCCATGTGGCGCTTCCAGGCAAAACACTTCAATGGCTTTATTTTTCTCGGGGATAATGGCGTGAAGGCGAGCCATAACCACTTTTGTTTCGTTTACAAACAATCGACTCCCACTCGGCAGTATGGCTGATATATCGCGAAACATTCGATGAGATATGATGCCGTTTTCGTACACCAATAACTTTGAAGCATCGCGTTGGGCGAGTGGCTGATAGGCTATACGCTCATCGGGGAGTGTATATTGGTAATCCTCCGGACTAGGTAGTGAATCAAAATCCATAAATCAAGGGAGTAAATCCGGTCTGCGTTTTTTGGTATGTTCCCATGCCTTCTCTTCGCGCCACGTTTCAATAAGGGAAAAATTACCCTCAAGTAGCACATTAGGCACTGTATGCCCTTGGTAATCTGCCGGTCGTGTGTAAACTGGAGGTGCCAACAAATTAT
This sequence comes from Cryomorphaceae bacterium, assembly GCA_007116495.1. GTDB lineage: Bacteria > Bacteroidota > Bacteroidia > Flavobacteriales > Schleiferiaceae > CSBr16-58. The sequence continues at coordinate 12,405 of SKIJ01000038.1, forward strand.
CCTGATACGAGTCTGTAAGCGCACTTGTTTCGTTATTGAGTACCCCTGGTATCAGCCGAATAATTGCATCACTAACAACGGCAGCCGCTAATTCACCACCGCTTAAAACGTAATCACCAATGGAGATTTCTTTGGTGATGAACATATCTCTCACGCGCTGATCTACGCCTTTGTAATGACCACAAAGAATGATGATGTTTTTACATAGCGATAAACCATTGGCCATTTTCTGCCCGAAACGCTCTCCGTCGGGAGTCATATAAATAACTTCATCGTAGTTGCGCTGTTGTTTAAGCGAATCGATGCATCGGTGTATGGGCTCAATCATCATCACCATACCTGCACCTCCACCAAACTGATAATCATCGATTTGCTTATGCTTTCCCAAGCCATAATCGCGGAGATTGTGAAGGTTTACCTCCACCAATCCCTTTTTGATGGCACGCTGCAAAATAGAGTCAGAAAAGGGACTTTCCAATAACTTTGGCAAAGCAGTAATAATGTCGATTCTCATGCTGCAAAAATAGCGTGAACGCATTTAAAACAAGACCCTTTACGCATTTAACTTTTTACTGCAAACAACACGTAATTGAGAGATGTCTTGTTATTTTGTCCTGACTAAATTTGCATTTAGTTACAATTTTTATTAATTTTACAATCTAAAAACCAAAATCAAATCGTTATGGCACATGCAAGAGACAGGGTACGTAGGCGTGCAAGGTCGATTAAACGCCTTCAAAATAAGCGGAAAGGCGCTGCAGAAAAGCGTAAAAATTTAAAAAAGCAAATAGCTGTTGTGCTTATATTACTAATAGGCATCATTCTTAGCGCTTTTTACCTCACAAAAACTTAAAAAAAGTGTGACCTTCATTCGTATTGTACTTTTGTTTCAGATTTCACACGTACAATGAAGGCAAGTTATATTGGTATTTTATGTTTATTATTTGGTTCATTATCGAAGCTCCAAGCGCAATTTACTTGGACGAATGTCGAAAAAGAAGTGTCGTTTAGATACGGATTTACCCAACAGCAAAACGCAAATATTCCGGTTGAAGTAATGACGCAAAACAATGGTTTTGCCTCAGCATACGCTCCTATTACATCCGAAAACAAACCCACATTCACCCCAACCTACACGCAGATGTACGGCCTGGATTTCGGTTTGCGTTTTTTATTCACCAAACACTTTTTCACAAAAATCAACTTAGGGGTAAACGAACAGTTTTTCGGATACTCACAGAATTATGAAGACGAACACATTGGCACTGTTGATGTCAATACGCGCGTAAAATATTTCGGCATTCCATTAACCATGGGCAGTGGCTATTCATATCCGTTTGACTGGGACAATAAAGGCAACGTAGGAGCTGTAAATCTTTTTTTAAGCGGATTTATAACTCCGTTAATTAGTCCTACCGGTGTATCGGGCGTTGACATTTTCTCACGAGAGCGTCTCGACAACGGACTCATCTACAGTCGTGATTCAGAAACCATCGTCAGCGGCATTAGCGGCATCCGCATGGCGGACTTTACGGCAATTTACGGTGGTGTTGTCAGTTTGTCTGTAGAATTAAACGAAGTCACTCTAACACTGGAATATCGAAGGTTTTCTGGTTTTGGTATTTTAAATGCCAACCCCGACAACCAATCCTTTTTTGACAGTGGTAAACGCGGTGATTGGAACGGCCACAGCATTGATATCGGTATATCCTTTCGCTTTTACTAAGGGTTACATATAATGTTAGACAAGAAAAAACCTCCAACCGAAATATTTCGATTGGAGGTTTTTTTATTTTAAGTCTTACCCGTTAACGATACTATTTATTGATCGTTACTTTTCGGGTAATGCTGCCTTCTGAAGTATGTATTTGCAACATATACACCCCGGAGGCCAGTTCGCTCTTATCAAATTCACGATTGTAAAGTCCGTCAAATTTACTGAGCTGCTCTACCCAGATGTGTTTACCGTTCATGTCGATCAATCGCAGCGTTACATCGGTAATGAACGGTTGATTGAACGTCAACGTAAAGGCACCCTCTGATGGGTTCGGGAATATGTTCAAGCTTCCGACTAAGCTGTGCTCCCTCACCGAAATATTCTCCGCCCAAACCATCTGACAAATGGTATCTGTTCCACACTCACTGTATGCAACCAAACAAACTTGGAAGCTATCTGTATCGGGGAACTGGAAGGTTACACTGTCGCCAGAAGCTGTTCCTAAGCCTCCAAAATCCCAAACAACGGAATCTGCACCTAAACTTGTATTGGTGAATGATACCGTATGACTGATTGTTGTCCAGTCAAAGTTTGCAATTACACTATCGCGCATGGTAGGCGTTACCGGCACACGAACATCCGAACATCCGGTCAGTCCGTAATGAACCGCTCCATTCCACGTACGAGGATCACAGCAGTAATCAAACGGCTGACAAAGTCCCAGTCCAGCTTCCAGTGTCATATCGGCATTAGAATATGTATTAGCGCCAACCGTATAAGCCGCGTTAAATTGCAGGTATATCCCATATGTAATACCGGGAACAACCGCTATAGGATTAGTGAGGTTGTAGCGCACAGGCTGCTGAGCAACCGCATTAGGGATAACACCACTCTCAATGAGTGTCCAGTCTGCTTGCGTTGTTCCTTGCCATCCTCCTGCTACAATATGCACTGAAATAGGCATATTTGTTTGTGTACCAAACGGACGAACCGTAAATCCGGTGATATCAAAACTTGAGTTAACCGTAATGTTAAACATGTTTCCTGCACCACAACCAGAGTTGCTATTCTGCATGGTAAACAGTGAATCTTCGATATCGGCGTAACCTACGTATAATGTACCTGTAGTCGTTGGGACATTAATACTGTCACCGGTGAACAGGATTGTACCGCCAGTATCAACGTCGTACCACTCATAGTTACCGGACGGTAATGGCATTGCTTTCAAATCAACCGAAGCATCACCCGGACAAAACTCACTATCGGTAATAACAGGCAAGAACGGAGTAATGAATAAACTGTCGAGGCTTATGGTATCGTTACCGGTAAATTGGTCATTTGGCAAACTTACAAACGCGTTGACGTCTACATAACCACCAAGGAAACTATTAATGGTTCCCACAACTACCGTATCTACTTCTGTTTCTAAAAGATTACCAGTGTAAGTGAAGTTCAACGTCTGATTAATATCACCTGAAAGGCCTACTTCAATTGGCAACGATGTAATGGGGAAGAAACCATTGTTACGTATTTCCACAATCACTTCCATTAAGCTGTCTCCACACTGAAGGTCGTCAGGAGAAATGAGTGTAAGCAGCTCAGCGTCGTATTCAATAGGCACACAGACCTCAATGGCATCGCTCCATGGACCAAATCCACCTTGCGGACAAGCCTCACGGATGTAAACACAAACGCATTGTCCCATAGGTAAGCTGTCTAAAACAAAACCTTGGTTGTTAGTAACTTGAGGGATCACATTTCCAAGTAAAGAACCAGGCGTAAATCCACAAACATCCCATTCAATCTCCCACTCGGTAATGTTACCAAAGCTC
>SKIJ01000163.1 GCA_007116495.1 Cryomorphaceae bacterium
CGAAGTAGGGCTCCAATTGCTGTTCCCGATCGTAGCAATTGTTTTGAGAGAACAAATTCCTTTTGATCATGCTGTAAAGCTCTAGAAACTTTTACAACAACAATCGCAAACTGGTAACTCTGATCTCTCAAAATCGACTTACCCATAAAACTTTCAACTTTTAGTTTTTAACTTTATTATTAATCAGTTTACTCTTAAGCTTTGATAAACGAACGCACCTGATTTTACGGTATATGGTTTATTTATCGTAAACCGTGCCGTGAAGTTCGGTATACCGGAAACAAAATCATATATGCATGCAGACTAAATTCCCATGCCGTTAGGTGCGGAATATAGGTGTATAACGTTGTTAGCGGCACGGAAAGGAGGTAGGTAACCGTTTTTTATACCAATAGTTCGTCTCTACAGGACAATGTTGAGTGACAAGTACAGGTACTTATGGGAACTAAAATAATATTGATTAGTAACCTAAAAAATTAATTTACATTATTTCAATTTTTTTTGTATAATTGCAATAAGTTTAACTAATTTTCTTTTGTTATGAAAAATTTATACCCTTCTCTCTCTCTCTCTCTCTCTCTCCAATTACTAAACACATAAGTGATGTTTTAAATCAAAGGAGAAAGTATTTCAATTGTGTGTTTTTATCTATTTTTATGATCTTTAGTAGTTTTTGCTCTTTTGCGCAATTGCAAACTATGGATTTGGGAAATGCACAACCGTATGATTTGGATATTGAAAGCTCTTTACAACCAAATTACATTCTTAGATGGCCTGTTCCTTTTGTAACAGGAAATGTTGAAGTTAATGTTCAACTTCATTATTTACACTTAAATTCAGTTTCAGTGCCATCAAGTCATATAAATTCAGCAATCAATTATGCTGTTGATTTGTACGGTGAGCATGATATAAATTTAAATTTTCTGCCTATTATCACCCAAGATTATGTGTCTGGAAATGATTACTTAATAAATGGTTTTAATTCCTATGTTAGTGATTTCCCACAGAACATAGCCTCAAATGCTTTAAACATAATTGTTCTTTCTTCAGACTTGGTGTTAAATAGTGTAGGGCCAACTAATTTTAGCTTATTGCATGAAAATGACATAATGATGTATTTAAATAAAATACCAAACACATTAATGGCGGTTGAAGACGCAAGGCCTTTAGATGATCCTCAGAAATTTTATGTAGCCTTAAGTACTTCATTGGGACTTCAGATGGGGTTAATGTGGCTTGATTTAATTGATGATTTAGATGATTTATTTGCTTTGCCTTCTTTAGGACTGAGTAATGGTAATATTGGTGAATGTTTTCGAGGTGGTGACTTTATTTGTGAAACTAAAGGTGGGTCAAACAATTTTGGTAGTGGCTGGTACTTTGATCAAAACTGCGAGTTTATTGCTAGTTTAAGCGGAAATACATTAAGGCCTTCTGTGCTTAATATAATGAATACAAGAACCTCGCTTTTTTCCTGCCCTAGACACCTTACAGAAGAGCAGGCTAGAAAGATACGTTATGTAATAGCAAATGATGTTGATCTCTATAATTGCCTTTCAGTTAATTCAACATTGAATTTCAACGACTTTATGGTTTTGCCATTGTTTAACCAAATTAATTCAAATACCGTTTGGGATAAACCAGCTTCAGTATTAAGAATTCATGTTGAAGAAGGGGCTACTTTGACATCAACAAGTCGAATAGATTTTGCGCCAGGTGAGGTTTATAAAAATAATGATCCACGTACTATGCTTGAAATTTACAGAGAGCAAGATTTTTCTAATGGTTTTAACCACAAGATAATTTTTGATGATGGTTTTTACTATTCCGGTGTTAAAGTTGATGCTAACGCAACTTTTATTGCAGATAATTCTGAATTAAATAGCTATTACTCTTATTTTCCTTGGAGTGGTATTAAAGGACACGGAAACAAATCGCTTTTGCAATCACCATCAAATCAACCGAAAATAGAATTGTTAAATTCAAAAGTCATTAATGCGCACAATGCAATAAACAATTTTATTGGAGAGAGTGGTAGTGCATTTGGCTGGACTGGAAAACCGGATAGATCGACGACAGGTGCAATAATCACGGCAAGTAATACCGAGTTTATTAATTGCAGAAGAACTGCGCAGTTTTTGTCTTATTCTAATGACCATGGTAGTCACGTAAGGGATGATTTATCGAGCTTTGTGAATTGTAAAATTAAGCAAAACGATGATTATCCTTTTCAAAGCATCCCTTTGGGTATTACTATGTATAAAACAGATGGAATAAAAATTCAAGGCTGTACATTTGTTAATCAAATGATGGATGTTTCTAAACATAATGGCAACAGAGGTGATGCTATTGTATCTCATACAGCCAGTTATAAAATGGATCAATTTTGCCCATTATTAAATTGTGAAGAAGCCATTCCTTCCATTATTGCCGGTTATCAAAGAGGGATTGTTTCAACAATGAAAAAATCACCATTGAAATCGATTTCGGTAAAAAATACGACTTTCTCAAATAATTTTTACGGAGCGTATTTTAACGCACAGACCAATAATTTGGAATTTGTGGAAAATACCGTTTATGTGCCTGAAGGGGTTAACAATATTAGCCCATTCATGTCTAATCATCCCTATGGTTTATATCTGCATAATTCAAATTCTTTTACCATCGAAGAGAATAATTTTGCCAAAGCGCCGGCAGCTGCATTGCCGTTTGAAGAACCCATACCCATTTACAATTTCACCAGAGAGCCTGTAGGCTTGGTGGCAAGAAACACGCTTACTTCTTCTGACCAAATTTATAACAACAACTTTGATGATTTGGAATTGGGTATTCTGGCTATAGAATTTAACCGTGTAGATAATTGCTGCTTTGCTCGTGAAGGACTGCAAATTCGTTGCAATGATTTTAATGATGGAGAGTATGACATCTATGCACCACAACCCATCAATGGAAAACCAAATACCTTAGCAGGTTTTCAAGGGGAAATGGATCAAGATCATCAAAATCAAATCATTAACCACAAACTCGCCGGCAACCGTTTTAGCCACAAAAACAGCAGCAGCGGTTTCTACGATTTTGAATATCATGCGGCCAGTAGTTATGATTTGATCTATTTTTCGCATGACGCAAATTCTGAGACAAGAGTTGAACCTAGGTTTGATCACATTCATGATGTTTTAAATAATACAACTAATGCTGATTTTATAAAAGGAACATCTTGTCCTTCAAACCTTAATCTCGGCGGTATTACCATTTCCGAAATAGGCACTCTACGGGTTCAGTTGGAAGATTTGGAAACCGATCGCATCAATTTAGGAAACCTCATTGATGGTGGCAGTACACCGGAATTGATTGCGGAAATTTTCACCACACCGGAATCTGAGTATTATGATTTGTACATCAATCTGATTGCAGAATCTCCATACCTTTCAGAGCAAACATTGATTGAGATTATTCACCTTGAAGACTTCCCTGATATACTACTCAGAAATATTCTTATTGAAAACCCTCAATCTTATTTGAATCACACAATATGGGATGAAGTCCTCAATCGCACGCCGGCACTTCCCCAATTTATGATAGACGATATATTGAACGGATCCGACATTATAGGGGCAAAACAATTATTGCAAGCACGTATTGCCGGTAAGCAACTGCAAGCTGAACAGTTGGCAAATGCATTAATCCACCATTTAGGCGAAGAATATGCCAGTGGAGAATTAAACGTAGCAGTTGATAGTGCCTTGGTGATTTACGATTTGATGGATATGCCACATTATTATTTGCAAAAAGCGTTGTTGCTTCATGCGGAAGGGCTTTCCGGCGTAAGCGATGCACTTGATTCTATGGTAGCACACCCTGCTGTTGGCGAAGGACTTATTAAGAATGAATTTGAGGCCATCAAAGAGGTGTATGAGATCGTGTTTGCCAAGGGAGACACCCTTTCGGGTGCGCAAATTACTGCATTAAAAAGCATTGAAGGCGGAATGGAAAATGCAGCGGCGGCTATGGCGCACTTTGTATTGACACTAGAGGGTTTGGAGGATTCGCTTTTGGTAGATCCCACGTATTTTCCAAATACAACCCCGGAACTTAAAAGTTTGATGAGGAAGCCTAAAGCTAATAACAAAGAAACCCTCAATCGTTTTCGTCTATACCCCAATCCAGCTAATTCCTTTACCACCCTCCACTACCAAACCACCGGAATTGGAGGAAAAACCACGTATCAAATTTTGGATATGACTGGAAAGGTGGTGCATACATCCGCTTTTGAAGCGAAAGTAGAAGGGGCAGAGCTCATCGAGCTCCCTTCATTAGCCTCGGGTATGTATGTACTTAAACTTTTTAGAGAAAGCGGCGAATTGTTGGGTGCGGAAAAACTCCAAATCCAACAGGGAAAATAACTGAATTTTTAATAATGCATCCCGAATTTTCGGGGTGCATTTTATATTCTCTGACAATGAAAAAAGCATTAATCATTTTTTTTATATGTTCATTTTCTTTTTTGAACGCCCAGTTTGACGATGGGTTTATTGAGGTCTATCAAGGGCTTTGGGCAAACACAGTC
>SKIJ01000125.1 GCA_007116495.1 Cryomorphaceae bacterium
AAGCAGTGGGCAAACATGATATACGCTTTGGGGGTGTCGTTCTCGGGCATGTCCATAATGGCATGAAGTTGTTCGCCGTTGGTGTTTTTAATGTCGTGGTGATGTTGTGCCATAGTTTTGGGATAAGTGTAAAATAAAACTGGCATCGGGTTTGATTCCCGGTGCCAGCTTTTTTCAATGTTAAAGATATATATCAGCAGGGGTTTGATTACTCGTCAGCACCTACGTAAAACTCAACTGTTTTTTCTCCACGGTTGCCTAGTTTGTCTTCGGCAACCACTTTAACGGTGTATTTTTTGTTTTTTTGGAAAATGTTGCGTTCGGATGCGTCTAAGGTTCGCGGGCTGCTGTATTCGCGCATTGGTCCATCATTTACAGAGTAAAGAATGGTTTTTGTTCCGGTGTGCTTATCGGTAGCGCCCACGTACATCCTCACGTAATTGGGGTAAATTGGATTTCCGCGGCGCTCGCCAATGGGTTCAATGCTAAAGTTGACAAATATTTCCGGAGGTGTGTTGTCGACAAATACGTTGCTCTTTTTTTCTGTTTCAACATTGTTGACGTTATCCGTAGAGCGGAAGGTAACGGTGTGATAGCCCTCTTGAGGAATGTTGAACGGAGCGTAGGCTTGCATGCTTCCACCATCGATGGCGTATTCGGTTTTTTGAATGCCCGAGCCAACATCGCTTTTGGGAAGGGTAACGGGTGTTTCTTTGTTGATGAACAAGGTGTCGCGGTCAAAAAACTGGGGGGAGCCGTAGTTGATGCGTGTTTGGGGTGCGCGATTGTCCATAAATACAGTTAATGCTTGCGTGGACGCTTGGTTTTCAACATTGTCTGTTGCGTCGTAGCGCACTGTGTGAACGCCGTATTTGTCCGGTACATTGAAATCGGAGGAAAATGATTGGCGACTTCCACCGTCCATGGTGTATTCAATCATTTTCACACCGGCTTTGTTGTCGGTCGCGGTCAAATTGATTTTGGTACGTGGAGACACGTAAAGGTATTGACCTCGGTGTTGATCGCCTACAACTTTGATATCCGCTACCGGTGGTATGCGGTCGAGGTAAAAGGAAAAGGACGATTTACTGGCTTCATTTTTTACGTTATCAACCGCATAATAGTACAATGTGTGTTCGCCATCGTTAAGTCCGGTCATATTACAACGGTTGTAGTAAACTCTGTTGCCTTGGTCGTCGTACGAGAAAAAAGTAGTTTTAACACCGGAAAGATTGTCGGAAGACGATAACGTAAAGTAGCTGCTGGGAGCCAGAATATTGTTGTTGTGTACAATACCATTGATGGTATGACTGGTGCTTGGCGCGCTGAGGTCAACCGTAAAGGAAGAAGAGCGCGTATTTTCTACATTGCCAACATTGTCGGCCGAGTAGTAATACAATGTTTTGTTTCCCTCACCACTCACAGAAACGTCGTTGCTGTATTTGGTATAGCCACCATCTAAGGCGTATTGTGTTTCAGCTACTCCGGAAGTGGCATCATTGGCGGAAAGGGAAAACGATAAGTTTTTGCCAAAATAGGTGACCCCTCCGGCCGAATAACGCGGCGCGCCAATGAATTGATGCCGTGTTCGCGGTGCTACACCATCGGCATATACTTCCATGCGAACTTCTCGGGGGGGCTGTACCATTTTTCCGGTTTCCGGATCTACAGCCCAGCGATGGCGTAAGTAATGTACGCCCTCCGCTTCAAGATACATTGGCTCTGTATCTTCAGGATGATGTTTGCTCTTCAGTGCGTGGTTCTCTCCGTCGGGGGTAACGGAAAATTTAACATACATCGGCATCGATCGCTGTATGTAGGTGTTGCCGTCTGACTTGTAGACGACGTATTCGTAGCTGGGTTTTTGTGGCTCCTGTGCCACTGCAAATGAGAGGGTCAACGTTGTAAGAGTGACCAACGAAAGGTATTTGTGTATCATAGTGCTTAATTTTATGAGGCTAAAGGTAGGGATATTTTTTTTAACAGATTGGGGTGTATTTGTGACTTGTATAACATTTACTTGTGTTAGGGGTATCATCAACGTATAAGCTGTATGTTTGCGGGTATAAAAAAATGAGTATGTCAATTTGGGATGAACGGTTTTCCGCCGAAGCATATGCGTATGGTGAGCAACCTAATCGATTTTTTGCGCAAGAGATAGAGAAATTAACACCGGGTAGAATTTTGTTGCCCATGGAAGGAGAGGGACGCAATGCGGTGTATGCAGCCACTTTGGGGTGGGACGTTGAGGCATTTGACGCATCCAAAGAAGGCATTAAGAAAGCGCAAAAACTGGCGAAGACGTTTGGGGTTTCCATCTCCTACACGCTTGCGAACGCGAAAAACTTTATATTTGAGCCGAGTCGCTACGACGTAGTTGCGTTGGTATATGCGCACCTGCCGCCCGAGGAGCGCGAAGAAATGCATCGTTCCATCCGCAGATCTACCGTGCATGGCGGACGCATTATTGCCGAGTTGTTTCACCCCAATCAATTAGGTAGAACGTCGGGTGGGCCAAAACGAATCGATATGCTGTATTCGCTAGCGTTATTGGAATCTGATTTTCCTGATTTTGAAACGATCATCGGTGAAGAAACGGAGGTCGGATTAAACGAAGGTGTATTTCACCAAGGTAAAGCTGTTGTAACGCGATATGTATCTAAAAAAATATAATATGACTATGCGTTTATTATTGATGGCATGCTTGACGTCCTTTGCGATGAGTGCCCAGGTTAAGGTTGCGGGAAAAGCAAAAAATGTAATGATGGGTGTTGATTTATCGCCAAATATTTGGTTAGACAGCATCGTTCAGCCGGGTGTTTACGGATTGGGTCCTGTAGATGATTTGCAGGGAGAAATCACCATTTTTGATGGCGCTCCGTATGTATCGACGCTTGTAAACGGCGAAGTGGTAACAGCCATTGATCAACACGTAAAAGCCCCGTTTTTTGTTTACGCTCAGGTAGATGAATGGCATGAGTACACTATTGAAGCAAGTGTCAATGGATTGCGTGAATTACAAAATGTGATAGATGAGCTTGGAGCATCATCCGGGCTCGACGGCCCTTTTCCGTTTAGAGTGCAGTTGGAAAACGCCTACCTTAACTACCACATCATTATGCGCGATCTCAGCGAAGCAAAACACTCTCACGAAGCGCACAAAAAAGCCAAGGTTCACTTTGAGGCTGCATCAGCATCTGCAGAGCTATTGGGTTTCTTTTCCCGAGACCACGAGGGGGTGTTCACCCATAAAGGCCAATTCATACACACGCATATTTTGCTGTCGAATCCTTCCGTAACCGGTCATTTAGACGATATAAACGTAACCGGCAGCATGACGATATTTCTTCCTAGAAACATGTAAGTTAAAGCCATAACGATGTGACGGTTGTGTTGTAACTTTACGGTTTCAATAAAAATCCTATCGTTATGCTTAAAAATGACGCGCTCAAAACGTTTTTTATTCTCTTTTTTGCAGTCACCGGAACCGCATTGTTTGCTCAACAGGCAGTGCCCAGTGTATCGGCAAAGTTTTTCATGAATGAGTATAAAAAAATCGACGAAACGCTGAAGCAAAGCAATGAATTGCCTAACGTGTTTGTGTTGCGTCACGGACTGCAAATGGTCAATGGTGAGTGGTTTGTTTCTGCGGCTCTAAAGGTTGACGAGGCAGTGTATAATCATGCAGATATTGAAGCCTTAGGTGGTTTTCTAGGGTCCAGCATTGGAGATTTGCGCAGCGTTCACGTACCGGTTTCTCGCGCACATGAATTGCTGCACGTTAATGGAGTCATTTACGTGGAAATGGGCGCTCCCGGTGATGCCCCGGCAATTGAGTTAGCCAGAGACGATGTGCGTGCAGATACGGTTAAACAAGGTTTGGGAAGCATCAGTACACCACTCAACGGAAGTGGCGTTGTTGTAGGTGTCATCGACTGGGGGTTTGATTTTGGCCACCCAACATATTGGGATACGTCGGGAACAACCTACCGCGTTGCGCGCGTTTGGGATCAAAATAAGGCTGCTGGTCCACCGCCAAGCGGCTACTCCTACGGAACAGAATACACTACGGAGGCAGATATGCTTGCAGCCGGCCACGACGATCCGTATACTTTTGGGTTGGGATCGCACGGGATGCACACCAGCGGAATTGCTGCGGGAAGCGGCATGGGAACATCCAATCTCGAAGGATTGGCTTCTTCAGCTGAACTCATTTTATTGCCATACCGTCGAGGTGCTTCCGGTTTAATGGACGGAATGACCTACGTGAAAGACTATGCTGATGCCGGTAATAAGCCCTTTGTATTCAACATGAGTACAGGTTCGCATTTGGGCCCTCACGACGGCACGTCGCTAAAGAATCAAGCCATCGATCAAATTGTTGGCCAGGGCGCCGTTTTTGTTGGCTCCGCCGGAAACAACGGCAGTAATGACTTTCATGGTTTGGCCGATTTAGACGCAGTGAGTACCGCATCGTTTCATATGATTCAACACTCATTGAATCGCAATGATTACTGGGGAAATGCATTGGTCATGTGGGGTAGCCCAAACGAGGATTTTAGCGTTGAGGTGCTCCTTGTCTCAAACAGCTTGGATACCATCTTTAAAAGTGGCTGGGTTCACTCTCAAGACAGCCCTTCCTATGATTCGTTATTTACAATCAATGGTGATACAGTTCACGTGATATTTGAAGGAATTGCATCCGATCCAAATAACGATAAACCGAATATTCGCTTAGAATTGAAAAACCATACCGGATTGAATGCCCTCGTACAGCTTTCCGGCTCGGGTGACGTTCACTGTTGGAACGTGGCGCGTTTACTTACTCGCTACACAAATTGGGGCGAGGACTTACGCTCGGTTTTTCGTGGTGTACCCCTCACGGGCGGCGTTGACGGCGATTCCGATTACGGCGTTGGAGAACCGGCCGGTGTCGGCCCGTCGGTAATTACTGTAGGCGCTTACCGTTCCAGAGAGTTTTCTCAGTCGGGAAGACGTCTTCACGGACAAATTGCCTCTTTTTCGAGCTTTGGCCCCACGGTTGACGGACGCGTAAAACCGGACATTACAGCTCCGGGGGTTTCCGTAGCATCTTCTGTGTCGTCGTTCGACCCGGATTTGGGGCAAACGTTTGGCAATACTGTTTGGAATGGAAAGACCTACCGCTATTCGCGTTTTTCCGGTACGTCCATGTCGGGCCCTGTTGTAGCAGGTATTGTGGCGTTGATGTTGGAAGCCAATCCGTCACTTCACTGGCACCATGTACGCGATATCATTCGCAGTACGGCACGACAAGACGACAACACAGGTCCACTTTCACCAACCGGAGATTTGCGTTGGGGTTGGGGAAAAGTAAACGCGTACGCAGCTGTGCAAGAAGCGCTCAATACCGTTGGAGCAAAGCGATTTAAGGGTAATGCTGATATCGCCATTTATCCAAACCCATCATCCGATCTCATTCGTGTGGATTTGAGTAATGCCCATACGATTCATACGATTCGTATAGCCGATATCAATGGTCGCATCATCGAACAACACATTATTGATGATACGAATGTAGAGCATCAATTCGACGTATCGCGCTTTTCCCCAGGAGTGTATTTTCTTCAGGCGGAAGACAACGGTGGACACGTTTCTGTTTATCGTGTATTGGTAAAGTGATACAGAACTTTAATAAATGTGAATGATAATGTGTGATTTTAATGTCAAGGCTGCTGCTCTAACCGCCTTCTTTTTAATGGTCTGCCATGCGTCAAGTCTCATGGCTGCTGATGGAGATACCGTGTTTGTCCAAGCACAGCAATCTCGAGATCTAACTTGGTTTGAAGCGTACAACGATTGGGCAATCTTTCCATCCGATTTGGAATTCAATAAAGTGAATATGCAGTTTACCATGGGATGTGCGTCCGGTGGTTGCAGCGATTGGGATTACACCGTATTGATATACCTGCGTGAGAGAATCATCCAAGGGGGCGATACAACCATTGAGCGCTTTGAGCTTGGACGATTGATTACGCCGTATGGAGGTTACATGGCCAACGGACAGAATGGATTTAACAACAATTGGTCGCATACCTTTACTTTTGATGTTACTGACTTTCAAATGCTGATGAAGGACTCTGTGGAAATTGAAGTGTTCTATCAGGGCTGGTCATCCGGATTTAGTGCAGATATTAGCTTTGAAATGGTTGAAGGTACACCACCAAGACGCGTCCGTCGCATCGAAAACATTTACGTGCCCGGTCGACATAACTACATTACCCCCAGTGATTTTGAAAGCGATGTATTGCCGGAGAAAACCATTTCAATGAGTGAAGATGATGTGCAAGCGGCTTTGCGCTTTACTCCATCCGGTCATGGTTTTGTTAATGCCCTCAACTGCGCGGAGTTTTGCCAGCGCAATTACTACCTAAAGGTCGACGGACAACAACACGCTCAGCAATTGATGTGGCGCGACGACTGCGGAATGAACCCCGTATATCCTCAGGGTGGTACATGGCTGTATGACCGCGCCAACTGGTGCCCCGGGACAGAAGTCATCACCTATACTCATGAGCTTACGGGATTGTACACTCCCGGTATGTCTATGGATTTGGACATTGATATTGAGCCAATAAATTACACCGTTCCTTCCGGTGAAGTCCCTGCCAATTATAACATATCGGCAATTCTATTTACCTATGAAGAGCCATTGCGAAAAAACGATGCGTCCATTTCACGCATTTTATCGCCGAGTAATAATGAAAACTATAGTCGCTTTAATCCCAGCTGTGGAACTGCTTTGGTAGAATTGGAAAACCACGGCAGTGAGCCCCTAACCAGCGTTGAGATAGATTACGGAATGTTTACCGGAAAGCGCTTGAGATACCAGTGGACAGGACATTTAGCGCCAATGCGTAAAACGTTGGTTGAATTGCCTTTCGACGATGCAGACGCTTGGTCTGATTACCGGGGAAAAACCATTTTTACGGCTTGGACGGTAGACCCCAACGGCCAACGCGATGAGCATCCACTCAACGATGCGCAAACGTCCTTTTTTGACGAAACACCCGTTTATCCCTCGGAATTTCGTTTGAATTTTAGAACAAATAATCGCGGCGATGAAACCCATTGGGTGTTGCTCAACGCTGCCGGTGATACTGTTGAGCAAGGCGATAATTATAACGCATCCACGCTGTACAACGTTAATTTCAACTTGCCTCCGGATTGCTATGAACTCATCTTTCACGATCGTGGGAAAAACGGATTGAGTTTCTGGGCAAATAACGATGGAGGAGGCTTTCTCCGATTGATGACCTCTAACGCCATTCTCAGAACGTTTATCCCTGATTTTGGCACACGTATTCATCATTATTTTACCGTTGGTTTTGGGTTGAGTATGAACGAAACTAAACCAACGCAACGATACGGGTTGTATCCCAATCCTGCCAATAACTACATTCAAATTCAGGCATTTGACCATTCATGTACAGTAACATTCATTGATATGCAGGGTCGTGTCGTTTACCGCGGCGAACACAACGCACAACACAATGCCATTGATGTATCTCATCTCGCTTCAGGACCCTATCACGTTCAGATCATGGACGACAAAGGCACGGAACAACACAAGGTGATTATTAATCATTGATGACGCTGATAGGGTTGTTTCTAAGACGTGTGTTTCTCGCTACGACTTGCAGTGGTTCGTATAATGATGTTTTTCACCCCCTCATTTTACAATGTCGTAGATTGGCAAAGCTAATGTGCTAAACAAATTTTCTTGTTTTAGGTTATTGTTTGAAAATTAAAAACAATGCCTGAATTACCGGAAGTTGAAGTTATGCGCCGCAATATAGAAGCACATGTTTTACATGCAGGATTACGCAAAGTTGATGTATTAGATCCGCGTTTAACCACTTCTCTCCCGCAAAATTGGGAGAATGCGGTGGTCAATAATGAACTTTCTGAAACACGTAGAGTAGGGAAGTACCTCTTTCTGTTTTTTGGTAAAACATGGTTGCATCTCCATTTCGGAATGACGGGCAGTATTGTATTTGTTCCCACGAACGATCATCTACCCAAGTACAGTCGCTTGGCGCTGGACTTTGACAACGGATTACGCATGTGTTTTACCGATCCCCGCACATTTGGTAAAATGGATGTGGTGAATCGCGTAGAGTCTTTTTTAAGTACAAAAAAGCTCGGCCGTGATTTGTTGGATGCAACAGAAGACGATGCCAAAAAAATGTTTGTCAATCGAAAGATTTCGGCAAAAGCTATATTGCTCAAACAAAAAGAAGTAGCCGGAATTGGAAATTGGCTGGCAGACGAAGCTCTTTTTCGTCAAAAAATTCACCCCGCCACGCCGGGAGGCTCCCTGTCAGAACGCAAAGCACAACATCTACTCGACGAAGCAAAACGCATCGCCGTTGAAGCGATTGATGCCGATACGCATTACGGTGATTTCCCCGACCACTTTTTCGTTCACCACCGAAAGGAAAATAACGATTGTCCCTGTGGCATGGGCAAAATTGAAAAGGTTCAGCTGGCAGGTCGTTCTACGTATTTCTGCTCAACCTGCCAGTCATGAATGGGGAAGAAACAGCCTTCACGTGCCCCCATTGTTGGGAGAGTCAAGCGCTCACCTTAGATCCACAGCAAACCGATACCTTCGTACAAGATTGTGCTGTATGTTGTAACCCCATTGAATTCACCCCTCTTCGCGATGATGACGGACTTGTCGTTGGTGTGGACGTCACTGCAGAATAAAACCAGGATTCAACCGTCCATTCCAATGGAACGTGTCGTTTTTTCAGGCTTCTTTTTTACGGGCAGTCGCAGATGCATCGCACCGCCATTCCGAAATTTTTGGTTGCATTAACCGGAAATGAGCCAACGCCGCCAAAGCGAAACGAACCGGCTGTGTTGTTGCTGTTTTCTTCAGACGACCAAAAATAGGCTTGATTGCCGCGATCTTGAGAGACGCCGCTGCCGCCGTTGGCCCGTCCCCCGGCATGGATACGTAAGGTTGATGAGAATGCATCCGATAAATCCCCATTACCAACACCTCCGTTTGCTGCTGATGCACTGAGAAAGTTGTTCCATTCGGCTTGAGTAGGTAGTCTCCAATTGCTACCTAATAATTGGGTGCACGGGTCGTTGGCAGGCGTCCAATCTTGAACTTCATTGATGGGATTGATCCATGGCGTATTGGGGGTTCGGTTGCCTGCTGCATCATGTGCGTATGCTTGTGCACGGTTAAACTGCCAATACCAACCCGATGCACTCGGTGACGGATCCAATGCCGAGTCTGCTTCTGTAGTGGCACCCAAATTCATATTGAGCCAGCAACTGTTGCCGCCCGGGCCACCCCAGTTGGCTTGTACAGTACTGTAAATGCGGTTGGCAAACTGTGCTGATGTATCGGGGGTGAAGCCGGCGACAAAACCGTGGCCAACACTGTCTACACCGCAAGTAATGCTGGCCGTTTGTGTAACCCATACCGCTTCTGAAAAGAGAGGATTGCAGTTTCCTTCTTCTATTTGCAAACGGTAACCTGCCGGAAGTGAATCGGCAATGGTGGAAAAAGCTGCGCTATCCGCTCCTGCTATGTTTTGCCAGTTTATGCTGTCGTAGGTGATCTGCCACTGCAGATTTCCGCGTGCTTGGTCAATGTCTAAATGAATGGTGTCGTTTAAATCAACCACGAGTGTTTGCTGAGCGCTTGTCGGTAGTGCAAATGCACACATTGTGATTAAAGAATATATGATGTGTTTCATTGTATTGAATGTGTTATCAATTTGAAAAGAGTGGTATTATTGAATGATGAACTTTTTGGTAACGGGTGATCCATTACGGGTGTATTCCAAAACGTAGATGCCAACCGGGAGATGTTCGATGTTTAAGGTAGTTTTGGTATCCGTTACGGTTGTTTGGTCAATGAGTTTTCCGTGGGAATCTATCAACCGTATGTTGCCATCTTGAAACGGACTCTCGAATATAATTTGTGACGATGCCGGATTTGGATATAGTTTTGTTGATGCATTTGATTGATCCTCAACGGATGAAAGAAAGTCGAGTGTAACGGTTACCGTGTCAATTGCATTACAGTTTCGGGCGTCAAAAACCATTAGCTGGTACGTTTGCTGCATCACTGTTTGATTAACAATCTGAGGGTTGCTCAATGTGTCATTGTTTAGCGGTGCCGAAGGAAGCCATTCGTAGCGGTATGGTGCTGACCCACCTGATGCGCTCGGGTTTCCACCAAGAAAAAAATTGTTTAGGTCGCTTGCAGTTGAGAATACGGTGTCTGTTCCGGCAAATGCGATCAAGGCACTGTCTTGGTTTGACTGAAGAGTAACGCTATGAGATGTTTGTCCCCTCATCCAAAGGGATGTTCCTGTGATCAATAGGGTAAGCCATAGTTGTTTTAGCATGATTATTTGTGTATTAGTTTGTCAACAAATATAAATAAGGTTTGTATAAGATATGTATGAATCATAACTTAAAATCGGAAGAGCTTGACCGTATCATTGAAATGGCATGGGAAGATCGCACGCCTTTTGAAGCCATTTGCAGTCAGTTTGGATACAGTGAAAAAGATGTCATTGCGCTTATGCGAAAAGAGATGAAGCCTTCGAGCTTTATAATGTGGCGCAAGCGTGTAACCGGAAGAAAAACAAAACACAGGAGCATGCGCAGTTTTGTCAAAGGCAGGCACAAATCGAAGAATCAGCGAACCTATTGACGCGCATTTGAATTGCAGCATTTTTCACTCTTAAAAAAGACGAAAGAAGGATTGTTGTTTGAGATAATTTTAGAGAAGCCCTTCAATAATTTCCATAAAGTTGTTGAAAACCCTCTGTATTTCACTTTTTTCGCAAAAAACAGTATTGTTGAATTTTTTTTTGACTCTATGCTTGTTAGTGTTACTTATTGCCGTACATTTGCAGTCCCTTAAAAGTAGGGTATTTAAACAAAACATTGAGTAACAAATAGTTTCGAGTCAGTATGCCGACTATTCAGCAATTAGTACGCAAGGGACGTACACAGATTAAGAAAAAGAGCAAGTCACTTGCCCTTGACGCGTCCCCGCAACGTAGAGGAGTATGTACACGTGTGTATACCACTACTCCCAAGAAGCCCAACTCAGCCATGCGCAAAGTAGCGCGTGTCCGTCTGACGAATGGGAATGAAGTCAACGCCTATATCCCCGGAGAAGGTCACAATTTACAGGAACACTCCATCGTACTTGTACGAGGAGGTCGTGTAAAAGACTTGCCTGGAGTTCGCTATCACATTGTGCGTGGTGCACTTGATACCGCTGGGGTGGACGGTCGCAAGCAGCGTCGTTCTAAGTACGGCACCAAACGTCCAAAAAAATAACATAGCGCAGACATGAGAAAGACCAGAGCAAAAAAACGTCCTCTTTTACCGGATCCACGATTCAACGATCCTTTAGTAACGCGTTTCGTCAACATGATGATGTTGCACGGAAAAAAAGATAAGTCATTTGCCATTTTTTACGAAGCCATTGATCGCATCTCTGAAAAAACAGAAGCTGGAAATGGTTTGGAGGTTTGGAAAGAAGCATTGACGAACATTATGCCACACGTAGAAGTACGTAGTCGTCGTGTTGGAGGTGCCAACTTCCAGATTCCTGTGCAAATTCGTCCTGATCGCAAAATCTCATTAGCGATGAAATGGATGATATTGTTTTCGCGCAAGCGCAATGAAAAAACCATGGCGCAGCGTTTGGCCAACGAAGTGATGGCCGCTGCAAAAGAAGAAGGAGCAGCCGTTAAGAAACGTCAAGACGTTCACAAAATGGCTGAATCCAACAAAGCATTCTCTCACTTCAGATTCTAAGAAAGATCCCTATAAGTTATGTCTAAAAAAGACCTCAAATACACCAGAAACATTGGCATTTCTGCTCATATTGACGCAGGAAAAACAACCACCACGGAGCGCATCTTATACTACACCGGTGTGAGTCACAAAATCGGCGAAGTGCACGATGGTGCCGCAACAATGGACTGGATGGAGCAAGAGCAAGAGCGTGGTATCACCATTACTTCTGCTGCTACAACCTGTTTTTGGAAGTTTCCCACAGAACAAGGTCAGCCTGTTCCAGAAACTAAAGAGTACAAAATCAACATTATTGATACACCCGGGCACGTAGACTTCACGGTAGAAGTTGAACGTTCCATGCGTGTATTGGATGGTGCCGTAGCATTATACTGTGCTGTAGGTGGTGTTGAGCCTCAGTCGGAAACAGTGTGGCGTCAGATGGATAAGTATAAAGTACCTCGCCTCGGTTTTGTTAACAAAATGGACCGCAGTGGTGCTGACTTTTTTAATGTCGTTAGTCAAATTAAAGAGCGCTTAGGCGCAAATGCCGTTCCTCTTCAAGTGCCCATCGGTGCTGAAGCAGAATTTAAAGGTGTAGTAGATCTCATTACTCGTCGTGGTGTTGTATGGGATGACTCCACTCAAGGTATGACCTACTCATTTGTTGATATACCTGAAGATCTCGTAGAAACGGTAGATGAGTATCGTGAAAAGCTTGTTGAAGCAGTCGCCGAATACGACGATGTTTTAATGGAGAAATTCTTTGAAGATCCAGATAGTATCACTGAAGAAGAAATGAAAGAGGCTATTCGTAAGGCGACGACCGATATGGCCATTACCCCTATTTTATGTGGTTCTGCATTTAAGAATAAAGGTGTACAAGCCATGCTTGATGCCGTTATGTCTTACCTGCCATCACCGTTAGATGTTGATGCAATCGTTGGAACCAATCCCAAAACAGAAGAGGAAGAGAAGCGTCGTCCAGACATCGAAGAGCCATTTGCCGCTTTAGCCTTTAAAATTGCAACCGACCCTTACGTTGGACGTTTGTGTTTCTTCCGAGCATATTCTGGTCGTTTGGACGCTGGTTCGTACGTACACAATACACGTACCGGTAAGAAAGAGCGTATTTCACGTATTTTCCAGATGCACTCAAACAAGCAAAATGCTATTGATGCCATTGAAGCTGGAGATATTGGTGCAGGTGTTGGTTTTAAAGACATTCGTACCGGTGATACCCTATGCGACGAAAAGCATCCCATCGTATTAGAGTCGATGACTTTCCCTGAGCCGGTTATCGGTTTAGCGGTTGAGCCAAAGTCTCAAGCAGATGTCGATAAACTTGGTATGGCCCTCAACAAACTTTCCGAAGAAGATCCCACCTTTAGAGTGTATACGGATGAAGATAGCGGACAAACCGTTATTCAAGGTATGGGTGAGCTTCACTTAGAAATCATTGTTGATCGTCTTAAGCGCGAATTTAAAGTAGAATGTAGCCAAGGAGCGCCTCAGGTACAGTACAAAGAGGCCATCAAAGGCACGGTTGATCACCGTGAGGTTTATAAAAAGCAAACAGGTGGTCGTGGTAAATTTGCCGATATTGTATTCACCATGTCACCTGCTGATGAAGACTTTGAAGGCACACTACAATTCATTAATGAAATCAAAGGTGGTAATATTCCTAAAGAGTACATTCCATCTGTAGAAAAAGGATTTAAGGAAGCAATGAAAAACGGTCCATTGGCCGGATTTACATTGGATACTATGAAAATCACTTTGAAAGATGGATCCTTCCACCCTGTGGATTCCGATTCCCTTTCATTTGAATTGGCATCTAAGTTGGCGTTCCGTACAGCTTCGAAAAAGGCACAACCCATCATCATGGAGCCCGTCATGAAGGTTGAAGTAACTACACCTGAAGAGAACATGGGAGATGTTGTTGGTGACCTCAACAAACGTCGTGGCCAAGTTGAAGGTATGGATAGTCGAGGAGGAGCACAGGTGATAAAAGCCAAAGTGCCATTATCGGAAATGTTTGGTTACGTAACTTCATTGCGTACCATTACGTCCGGTAGAGCTACGTCTAGTATGGAGTTTAGTCACTATGCTGAAACACCACAAAACATCGCCGATGATGTAATTTCTAAAGTAAAAGGTCAACCCGCATAATAACCCAAATAATGAGTCAGCGCATTCGCATTAAATTAAAGTCTTACGATCACAACTTGGTTGACAAATCAGCCGATAAGATTGTAAAAACAGTGAAGAGCACAGGTGCTGTAGTAAATGGACCTATTCCATTGCCTACCCGTAAACGCATTTACACTGTGCTCCGCTCACCCCACGTAAATAAGAAGAGCCGCGAGCAATTCGAGCTCTCTTCCTACAAGCGCCTTTTGGACATTTACAGTTCGTCTGCAAAAACAGTCGACGCTCTCATGAAATTAGAGCTTCCAAGTGGTGTTGAAGTTGAAATTAAAGTTTGATCTGATATAATCAAGAAACAATGCCTGGTTTAATAGGAAAAAAAATTGGAATGACCAGTATTTACGATGAGAACGGAAAGATTGTTCCGTGTACCATCGTTGAAACCGGTCCCTGTGTCGTAACACAGATTAAAACAGAGGAAGTTGATGGTTATTCATCCATTCAGCTCGCGTTTGGCGAAAAGAAGGAAAAGAATGCCGGTCAACCAATGCTCGGTCACGTAAAAAAAGCAAACACGACGCCCAAGTCAAAAATTGTTGAATTCGACAACGATTTCAATACTGAACTAAACTTGGGTGACACCATCGCTGCTGATGCTGTGTTCAACGAAGGCGATTTTGTCGATGTAGTTGGAACATCCAAAGGTAAAGGCTTTCAAGGTGTCGTCAAGCGTCACGGTTTTGGTGGAGTAGGACAATCTACCCACGGCCAACACAATCGCCAACGTCACCCTGGTTCAATCGGAGCCGGTTCAACTCCTAGCCGTGTTTTTAAAGGAATGCGCATGGCCGGTCGAATGGGAGGTGAGCGTGTAAAAGTGCAAAACCTCCGTGTAGTTAAAGTCGATACAGCTAAAAACCTCTTATTGGTTAAAGGTGCTGTACCCGGACATAAGAATTCATATGTAATTATTGAGAAGTAATGGAACTTAACATCATTAACACCGAAGGAAAAGATACCGGTCGCAAGATTACACTCAATGAGACAATCTTTGGTATCACTCCAAACGATCACGTGATTTGGTTGGATGTTAAAAACATTCTGGCTAATCGCCGTCAAGGAACACATAAAGCTAAGGAACGTGCGGAAATTGCACGTACCACTAAAAAACACCACAAGCAAAAGGGAACCGGTGGCGCACGCTACGGTTCACTTAAAGGTCCTTTGCACAGAGGTGGAGGTACTGCTTTTGGTCCTCGTCCAAGAGATTATGGGTTTAAACTCAATAAAAAGACAAAGCGTTTGGCACGTGTTTCTGCTTTGAGTACAAAAGCAAATGAAAACGCTATACACGTACTTGAGTCCATTGATTTTCAAGCACCAAAAACAAAAGATTTTATCAAAACTCAAAAAAATATTGGGTTAGAGAATAAAAAGTTTCTTTTAGTGCTTGGCGAGCCAAATAAAAACGTATATTTGTCCTCCCGTAATTTACAGGGGGTTAACGTCGTAACCTATTCAGATTTAAACACATACGATATTATGCGTGCGCAAACTATCGTATTTACTGAGCAGGCTTTAGGACATTTGCAATCGACATTAAGCTAAAAAGACATGAACGTTTTAATAAAACCAATCATTACTGAGAAGGCGACTGATGACGCAGAATTGCGTAATCGCTACGCATTCATGGTCAACAAACGCGCCAATAAGATCCAAATCAAGGATGCAGTTGAAGCGTTTTACGGCATCAATGTCGAAGCAGTTCGTACAATGATTGTGGCGCCAAAACCCAAATCACGATTTACAAAATCTGGAGTTATTGCTGGTAAAACCGCTCCCTACAAAAAAGCTATTGTAGAAGTACGCAGTGGTGAAACCATCGATTTTTTCAATAATATTTAGTCCTCATGGCAGTACGTAAATTAAAACCAACGACTCCATCTCAGCGTTTTCGCGTGATGAACTCCTTTACGGAGATCACTACCGATAAACCTCAGAAGTCCCTAACTAAGGGAAAGAGTAAGTCTGGTGGACGTAACAACTCTGGTAAAATGACCATGCGTTATGTTGGAGGTGGTCACAAGCGCAAGCTTCGTGCCCTCGACTTCAAACGCGATAAATATAATGTACCAGCTAAAGTTGCATCCATAGAATACGACCCCAATCGTACAGCTCGAATTGCACTTTTGCACTATGCGGATGGAGACAAACGTTACATCATTGCTCCCGCAGGTTTGCAAGTCGGAAATACCGTTGTTAGTGGTAAAGAAGCCACTCCGGAAGTAGGGAACGCTATGTTTTTGAGCGACATTCCACTCGGTAGTGTTGTAAGCTGTGTAGAGATGCGTCCCGGACAAGGTGCCGTAATGGCTCGTTCAGCTGGATCTTTTGCACAACTGGTAGCGCGAGACGGAAAGTATGCCGTTTTAAAAATGCCAAGTTCTGAAGTTCGTCTTGTACTGATTACTTGCATGGCTACAATTGGTGCAGTGAGCAACTCTGATCATGCACTTGAAGTTAGCGGTAAAGCTGGACGCAAACGCTGGCTCGGTCGTCGCCCACGTACAAGAGGTGTTGCTATGAACCCCGTTGATCACCCTATGGGTGGTGGAGAAGGTCGTGCTTCTGGTGGACATCCACGTTCACGTACAGGTGTGCCGGCTAAAGGTTACAAGACCCGCTACAAGAAGAAAGCGTCTAACCGTTTCATCGTTGAACGTCGTAAAAAATAAATCATGGCTCGATCGCTAAAAAAAGGACCATTCATCCACTATAAATTGGAGAAAAAGGTAATGGATAATGTAGAGAACGGTAAGAAAACCGTTGTCAAAACATACAGCCGTGCCTCCATGATTTCTCCGGATTTCGTTGGACAAACCATCGCTGTTCACAACGGTAAAACTTTTGTTCCCGTTTATGTAACTGAAAATATGGTGGGTCATAAGTTAGGTGAGTTTTCACCAACTCGTAATTTCCGTGGACATGCGGGTAATAAGAAAGATAAAAAGCGCTAAAATAAACCGATATGGGTGCTAGAAAACGATTATCAGCCGAAAAGAGAAAGGCTGCTCTGAAACAACGGGTCATCGCCCGATTAAATGATGTGCCAACATCACCACGCAAAATGCGCTTAGTTGCGGATATGATTCGTGGTATGGATGCAGATAAGGCGCTGTTTACACTAAAAAACAGTCCTCAACACGCTGCCATACGTTTGGAAAAACTCCTTTTGTCTGCTATTGACAATTGGTCTCAAAAAAACGAAGATGCGCGTATGGAGGATGCTGGTCTTTTCATCAAGGAAATTCAAGTTAATGGTGGACGTATGCTTAAGCGTATTCAACCAGCGCCACAAGGACGTGCACACCGCATACGCAAACGTTCAAATCATGTCATTTTAGAACTTGGCGCTCGTAACGAGGTAGTTACCGAAGCGACAGTAGATAACGAAGAAACAACAGCATAATGGGACAAAAGACCAACCCTATTGGAAATCGTTTAGGCTATATCAGAGGCTGGGAAAGTGCTTGGTATGGCGGTCGCGATTACGGTGATAAAATTGCCGAGGACTACAAAATTAGAAACTATCTCTACGCTCGTTTGAGTAAGGCTTCTGTTAGCCGCATCATCATTGAGCGTACATTAAAGCTTATCACCGTAACCATTACTACGGCTCGTCCGGGGATCATTATTGGTAAAGGGGGACAAGAGGTAGATAAGCTAAAAGAAGAATTGAAAAAATTGACGGGTAAAGACGTTCAAATCAATATTTTTGAAATCAAACGCCCAGAGCTTGATGCTAAACTTGTAGCTGATAGTGTTGCTCGTCAAATTGAAGGACGTATATCTTACCGTCGCGCGATTAAAATGGCTATTGCTGCCACTATGCGTTTGGGTGCTGAAGGCATCAAGGTACAGATATCCGGACGTCTGAATGGTGCTGAGATGGCACGTTCAGAAATGTTTAAAGATGGCCGTACACCATTACATACGTTCCGCGCAGATATAGACTATGCCCTGTCTGAAGCCCACACTACCTACGGGCGCATTGGCGTAAAAGTATGGATTATGAAAGGTGAAGTATACGGTAAGCGTGATTTGTCTAACTTTTTGGGAACGACCAAAAAATCATCCGGTGCTAAATCATCCGGTGGTGGTCGTCGCAAGCGCAAAGCATAAAGTAAACAGTAATGTTACAGCCTAAAAAAACCAAACACCGCAAGCAGTTTAAAGGTAAAATGAAGGGCAACGCTCAACGCGGAGCTCAACTAGCCTTTGGAAGTTTCGGTATCAAGTCGCTCGATTCAAAATGGGTGACATCACGTCAGATTGAAGCAGCTCGTATTGCTGCCACTCGTTACATGAAACGTGAAGGACAGTTATGGATTCGTATCTTTCCAGATAAACCCGTTACAAAGAAACCCCTTGAGGTACGTATGGGTAAAGGAAAGGGTTCAGTTGAATACTGGGCTGCAGTGGTTCGTCCAGGTCGCATCATGTTTGAACTGGATGGCGTTGCACCAGAAATTGCTACGGAAGCACTTCGGTTAGCAGCTCAAAAGCTACCAGTACGTACCAAGCTTATGGTTCGTCGTGATTTTGTTGCACAATAAGAAATACACCATGAAACAGTCTGAAGTAAACCAACTGAGTACACAAGATCTACACGACCGCGTGTTTGAAGAAAAAAGAGAGCTCAATCGTCTCACAATGACGCATGCTGTGTCTCCTCTAGAAAATCCCATGGTATTGCGCAGTTTGCGTCGCACCATTGCGAGACTTCTTACCGAGATATCACGACGTGAACGTGAAGAAATCAAAAAATAAATCGAACGATGGAAACAACAAGAAATCTTCGCAAAGAGCGCATCGGTATCGTAAGTAGCAATAGCATGGATAAGTCCATCGTGGTTACGGTAGAGCGCCGCAGAAAACACCCTAAGTACGGTAAGTTCATTAAACTATCCAATAAGTTCCACGCACACGACGAGAAAAACGAGTGCAACCCAGGCGACCTCGTTCGCATTATGGAAACGCGCCCTTTGAGTAAAACCAAAAATTGGCGCTTGGTAGAAATCATCGAAAGAGCAAAATAAGATGTTACAACAAGAATCTAGACTAACCGTTGCAGACAACACCGGAGCCAAAGAAGTGCTCGTCATTCGTGTGTTGGGCGGCTCCAAGCGTCGTTACGCTTCCGTAGGTGACAGAATCGTTGTGAGTGTAAAAGCTTCAACTCCATCTGGGAACGTCAAAAAAGGACAAGTAAGTACCGCTGTAGTCGTACGTACTAAAAAGGAGATTCGTCGCCAAGATGGATCGTATATCCGCTTCGACGACAATGCTTGTGTATTACTCAATCCCAATAACGAGATGCGCGGTACTCGTGTATTTGGACCGGTTGCCAGAGAATTACGCGATAAGCAATACATGAAAATTGTTTCATTAGCACCAGAAGTGCTTTAAAACATAAACA
The DNA here is from genome assembly GCA_007116495.1 of Cryomorphaceae bacterium. GTDB lineage: Bacteria > Bacteroidota > Bacteroidia > Flavobacteriales > Schleiferiaceae > CSBr16-58. The sequence goes on from SKIJ01000125.1 coordinate 19,460, forward strand.
ATGAAAAAATTTCACATCAAATCAGGCGATACTGTGAAGGTACTTTCGGGAGAGTCCAAAGGATCCACCGGTAAAGTTCTTCGTGTATACACTGATAAGAATCGTGCACTGGTAGAAGGTGTCAATATGATTACGCGTCACAACAAACCTTCTGCTCAAAATCCTCAAGGTGGCATCACTGAAAAGGAAGCACCCATACATATTTCCAATTTAATGCTGGTAGATCCCGCTACAGGTGAGGCAACAAAGACCGGTCGTCGTAAGAACGAAGATGGTAAAACTCTGCGCTACAGCAAAAAAACCAATGAAGTAATCAAGTAATGGAGACTACAACCTACATACCACGCCTAAAGGCAGACTATCGCGAGAAAATCGTTAAAGCGATGAGCGAAGAGTTTGGTTACAAGTCCGTAATGGAAGTGCCACGCTTGCAGAAAATTGTTTTGAACCAAGGCGTTGGTGCAGCTACAGCAGACAAGAAGTTAATTGATTACGCCATCGATGAATTGTCACGTATCAGCGGGCAAAAAGCCATTGCTACGTACTCGAAGAAAGATATTTCAAACTTTAAATTGCGTAAGGGAATGCCCATCGGTGCAAAGGTAACGTTGCGTAACAACCGCATGTATGAGTTTCTCGATCGTCTCATTGTAAGCTCACTACCACGCATCCGTGACTTTAACGGAATTAAAGCAAAAGGTTTTGACGGTAGAGGTAATTACAACCTTGGAATCACAGAGCAAATCATTTTCCCTGAAATTGACATCGATAAGGTGAATCGGATCTCTGGTTTGGACATTACATTCGTTACTACCGCCAAGACCGATAAAGAAGCTAAAGCATTATTAACGCACTTTGGAATTCCATTCCAGAAAAACTAAGTAATATGGCAAAAGAATCAATGAAAGCCAGAGAGCGTAAGCGCGCTGAAATGGTTGAAAAATATGCCGAAAAGCGAGCTGCCCTCAAAGAGGCCGGCGACTACGAAGCATTACAAAAATTACCTAAAAACGCTTCTCCGGTGCGTAAACACAACCGTTGTAAGCTTACCGGAAGGCCGCGTGGTTACATGCGTCAGTTTGGTATAAGTAGGGTTACGTTTCGCGAAATGGCCAATGCTGGACTTATTCCCGGAATTAAGAAAGCTAGTTGGTAAACTGTAAAAACGAAAGAAATGTTCTCAGATCCTATATCAGATTTTCTGACTCGTATCCGCAACGCAAGCATGGCGGGTCATAAAGTAGTTGTAGTTCCTGCAAGTAACTTGCGATTGAATATGTGTAAAATTTTACACGATCAAGGTTACATTTTGAATTACAAAAAAGAAGAAACCGATAACAAACAAGGTGCGATTAAAATTGCTCTTAAATATGATGCGGTAAGTAAAACACCTGCCATTCGTCATTTGAGCCGTGTAAGTCGTCCAGGTCTCCGTCAATACAAAAGTTCTGACAAACTACCACGAGTCATTAATGGACTAGGTATAGCTATCGTCTCAACCAATAAGGGTGTGATGACCGATAAGCAAGCACGTCAAGAAAATGTTGGTGGAGAAGTACTTTGTTACGTATACTAATCACTTAAGTAGATAAACATGTCTCGAATAGGTAAAGCACCAATCAATATCCCACAAGGCGTTGACATTAATGTCGACAATGGTCTTGTTACTGTAAAGGGTAAATTGGGTACACTTACACAACAGGTAGATCCTTCGTTCACCATTAATATTAATGATGGTGTTCTTGAAGTAGAGCGCCCAACAGAATCGAAACCACACAAAGCTAAGCACGGTCTCTATCGCTCATTAATCAATAACATGGTTATCGGTGTAAGTGAGGGGTACAAGGTATCTTTAGAGTTGGTAGGTGTTGGTTATCGTGCATCTTCTCAAGGTCAAGTACTTGATTTGAGTTTGGGTTATTCTCACAACATTGTTGTCGCTCTTCCCAAAGAAGTTAAAGTTGAAGCCGAAATGCAAAAGGGTAAAAGCCCTCTTGTGCATTTGAGTTCACACGACAAACAGTTGCTCGGTATGGCCGCTGCAAAAATTCGATCTTTACGCAAACCTGAACCTTACAAAGGAAAAGGTGTGCGTTATCTCGGAGAACAAATTCGTAGAAAAGCTGGTAAGACAGCAGCTAAATAAAACATTATGGCGACTAGTAAATTACAGCGCAGAACACGCATTAGAAAGCGCATTCGCAAAATCATTTCCGGCACGGCAGAACGTCCACGTCTATCCGTGTATCGCAGCAACAAGGGTATCTATGCTCAGCTTATAGATGACGTAAATGGAAAAACTCTTATGGGTGTATCTTCAATCAGTGAGTTGAAAGATGCTACCGGTAATAAAGTTGATCAAGCACGCGAATTAGGAAAACTATTAGCAGAGAAAGCTACCGCAGCTAATATCGAGCAATGCAGCTTTGACCGCGGTGGTTATTTGTATCACGGACGTGTAAAAGCCCTTGCTGAAGGAGCACGAGAAGCCGGACTAAAATTTTAATTGGCATGAGTAAAGTTAGAAACATACAACGCGTAAAACCAAGTGGTCTTGAATTAAACGATCGACTGGTAGCCATAAACCGTGTTACAAAAGTAACAAAAGGTGGTCGCACCTTCGGATTCACAGCCATTGTTGTTGTCGGTAATGAAGCCGGCGTAGCCGGTTACGGTACCGGTAAATCAAAAGAAGTATCCGAAGCCATTTCTAAGGCAGTTGAAGATGCTAAGAAAAACTTGGTACGTGTACCCATCATTAAAAATACGATTCCCCACGAACAAAACGGAAAATTTGGTGGATCACGCATCTTTTTACGTCCTGCCTCAAATGGTACTGGAGTTATAGCCGGTGGTGCCATGCGTGCGGTACTTGAAAGTGTAGGAGTGCATGATGTATTGGCTAAGTCCAAGGGATCATCTAATCCACATAATGTTGTCAAAGCAACATTCGACGCTTTGTTGAGCTTACGCGATGCACGTTCAGTTGCAAAAACTCGTGGCATCTCACTTGAGAAGGTTTATAACGGTTAATTACGAGCATCATGGAAAAAGTAAAGATAAAAAAAGTACGCAGTACAATCAACCGTCCAAAGCGTCAGAAAGACACGATGATAGCGCTTGGTTTGAATAAGATGAATTCAACGGTTGAAGTTGAGTTGACTCCTCAAATCAAGGGGATGATCAACAAAGTAAATCACCTTATTTCGGTAGAAAACGTTAAGTAACATACCCTAACGAACAACAACATGAACTTACATAATTTAACACCCGCAAAAGGCTCAACCAAAACCAAGCGTCGTCTTGGTAGAGGTGAGGGTTCCGGTACCGGTGACACTGCTGCCCGCGGTCATAAAGGTCAAAAGAGCCGCAGTGGTTACAGTAAAAAAATGGGCTTTGAAGGAGGACAAATGCCACTTCAACGTCGTGTACCAAAGTTTGGTTTCTTTAACCCGAATCGCGTCGAATACAAAGGCATTAATCTAGATGTCATTCAATCACTAATCGATGACAAAAAGATTACTGACAAGGTAACACCAGAGTTACTCGTTTCTCTTGGTATGGCCGGAAAACGCGATCTGATTAAGATTCTTGGACGTGGTGAATTGAAGTCATCCGTTGAAGTAACTGCTCACAAATTTTCAAAAACTGCTGCCTCTGCAATTGAAACTGCAGGTGGAAAGGTTGTTACCCTTTAAGAACTCCTACGTATGAAGCGTTTAGTAGATACCATTAAGAATATCTGGGCAATTGAAGAATTGCGACAAAAGATTCTACTTACACTCGGATTATTATTCATTTTTCGTGTAGGATCTAATGTTGTTCTACCGGGTATTGACCATCAAAGTCTCTCCGGTTTGGAAAGTCAAACGGAAAGTGGTTTGTTGGGTATACTCAACGCTTTTACGGGTGGTGCGTTTGCCAATGCATCTATTTTAGCACTTGGTATCATGCCTTATATATCGGCATCAATTGTGATTCAGCTTATGGCCGTAGCCGTTCCCGCAATCCAAAAGATGGATAAGGAAGGTGAAAGTGGCCGTAAAAAGAAGAACCAATTAACGCGTTCACTTACCATACTTATAACTGCTGCACAAGCACCAGGTTATCTCGCCAACCTTGCCGCGCAGGGTGTTCAGCTGACCATACCAACTCAGTTGTTTTGGACGATGGGAATCATCGTTTTGGTTGCCGGCACTATATTCGCTATGTGGCTAGGAGAACGTATTACAGATAAGGGTATTGGCAATGGTATTTCCTTACTCATTATGGTTGGTATTATTGCAACGCTACCACAAAGCTTTTTACAGGAATTTGCCTCACGGTTCGAAAGTCAAGGTGGAGGTCTTGTTCTCTTTATCATTGAAATTGCAGCCTTATTCATTGTAATCATGCTTGCTGTTGCCTTGGTACAGGCGGTAAGGCAAGTTCCCGTGCAATACGCAAAACGCGTTGCCGGTGGTCGATTGGCGCAAGGTGCATCTGCGGCGCGCCAGTATATACCGCTTAAGGTTAACGCAGCTGGTGTGATGCCCATCATTTTTGCACAAGCAATCATGTTCATCCCAATCACAGTTTTGAGTTACACTGGTGGTGATGGAGCAAGTACAAACATCATTGTTACGCTTTTTAGCGATATTGCAGGGTTTTGGTATAATCTCATTTTTGCTATACTGATAATCTTGTTTACATATTTCTATACAGCCATCCAGATCAACACCAATCAAATGGCTGAAGATTTAAAACGCAATGGCGGTTTTGTTCCTGGAATCAAACCAGGTAAGCAAACAGCTGAGTTTTTGGATACAGTATTGAGCCGCATTACGCTTCCAGGATCCATATTTCTCGCAATTCTCGCTATATTACCGGCATTCGCTATGCGCGCCGATGTAAATACACAGTTTGCCTACTTTTTTGGAGGTACAAGTTTATTGATTATGGTAGGTGTGGTGTTGGATACACTCCAGCAAATTGAAAGCTATTTGTTAGCACGTCACTACGACGGTTTAATGAAGTCAGGCAGGATGAAAGGTCGTTCTGCAGTGAATATTTAATTGATGAATTGACAATATGTCTAAAAAATCACTTATAGAGCAAGACGGAACGATTATTGAGTCGTTGTCCAACGCAATTTTTCGTGTAGAGTTGGAGAACGGTCACATTGTAACGGCACATATCTCTGGAAAAATGCGCATGAATTACATTAAGCTTTTACCAGGAGATAAAGTGAAAATGGAGATGTCTCCATACGATTTAACCAAGGCACGAATAACGTACAGATACTAAAACAAGCAGCAATGAAGATAAGAGCTTCACTTAAAAAAAGGAGTCCGGAGTGCAAAATTGTACGCCGTAAGGGTCGCTTATACGTGATCAACAAGAAAAATCCTAAGTTCAAACAAAGACAAGGTTAATCCCATTTCGCATGGCAAGAATTTCAGGGGTAGATTTACCCAAACACAAAAGAGGTGAGATTGGTCTCACTTACATTTTCGGAGTCGGTCGCAGTCGCGCAAGACACATCCTCGACATGGCAGGTGTTGATTACAACACTAAAGTGAGCGATTGGAATGACGATGAGATCACCTCCATTCGTACAGCAATCACCGATAACTTTAAGGTTGAAGGTGAGCTTCGTTCGGAAACGCAGCTCAACATCAAACGTCTAATGGACATTGGATGTTATCGTGGTATCCGCCACAGAGTTGGTTTACCACTTCGAGGTCAGCGTACCAAAAACAACTCACGTACCAGAAAAGGACGCCGTAAAACCGTTGCCAACAAGAAGAAGGTAACCAAATAATCATTGAGAAATGGCAAAGTCAACCAAGAGTAACAAAAAACGCAAAGTTGTCGTTGAATCTGTGGGGCAAGCTCACGTTAGTGCAACGTTTAACAACATCATTATTTCATTGACCAACAATTCCGGTCAAGTGATATCATGGTCTTCTGCTGGAAAAATGGGATTTCGTGGTTCTAAAAAGAACACACCTTACGCTGCACAAACTGCCGCAGAAGATGCTGCAGCTGTAGCGTCTGAAGCAGGTTTGAAAAAGGTAAAGGTATATGTGAAAGGCCCAGGCGGTGGACGTGAGTCTGCCATCCGCACGCTCCACAATGCCGGAATCGAAGTGACTGAAATCATCGATGTCACACCTCTTCCGCACAATGGCTGTCGTCCACCCAAACGCAGAAGAGTTTAATTGTTTTAAAATTTAAGAGCAACACAACATGGCAAGATACACTGGCCCATCAACAAAGATTGCCCGCCGTTTCGGAGAACCCATCTTCGGTCCTGATCGCGCACTCGAACGTAAAAATTATCCCCCCGGGATGCACGGTAATAACCGTCGTCGTGGCAAAAAATCTGAGTATGCCGTTCAGTTAGCTGAAAAGCAAAAGACGAAATACACTTACGGTATTCTAGAGCGCCAATTTTCAAACATGTTTGAAAAGGCAAATAACGCTAAGGGCATTACCGGTGAAGTACTCCTTCAACTATGCGAAACACGTCTTGACAATATCGTTTACCGTTTGGGTATAGCACCCACACGTCGCGGAGCAAGACAATTGGTTTCTCACCGACACATTACTGTGAATGGTAATTTGGTTAATATCCCTAGTTATACCGTTAAACCTGGCGATCAAATTGGTGTACGTGAAAAATCAAAAAGTCTCCAAGTGATTACCGAGTCGTTGGCAGGTACACGTCAGAATCACGACTGGCTTGAATGGAATGGCGATACCATGATCGGAAAATTAATCGTTGTTCCTCAGCGTGAGCAAATCCCTGAAAACATCAAGGAACAGCTCATCGTAGAATTGTACTCTAAGTAATCACCGAATATTCCCCCGCGACTATGGCAATTTTGAATTTTCAAAAACCTGATAAAGTAGTTCTTAACTATGCAAATGAGTTTGAAGGACAATTTGAGTTTCGTCCTTTAGAACCTGGTTATGGACTCACCATAGGTAACGCTCTTCGTCGTGTTCTTCTTTCCTCTCTCGAAGGATATGCCATTACTTCACTGCGAATGGATGGTATCGAACACGAATTCTCCACAATCAAAGGTGTTGTTGAAGACGTTACAGAGATCGTACTGAATTTAAAACAAGTACGCCTTAAAAAGCAAATAGAGGATCAAGATAATGAAACAGTAAAAGTTTCTATTTCCGGTCAAGAGCAACTCACTGCCGGAGATCTTGCCCAGTTTGTAAGCGGATTTCAAATTTTAAATCCCGATCTCGTCATCTGTAACATGGAGAAATCAGTAAAACTTAACTTCGAACTCTCTATTGAGAAAGGTCGTGGTTATGTACCAGCTGAGGACAATAGAAAAGTTACCGCACCAACCGGAACCATTTTTTTAGACGCCATCTTTACACCAATTAAAAATGTAAAGTACAGCATTGAAAATTTCCGTGTTGAACAAAAAACAGACTACGAAAAACTCATCATTGAGGTGCTTACCGATGGTAGTGTTCATGCGCAAGACGCTCTAACCGAAGCAGCTAAAATCCTCATTCAGCATTTCATGTTGTTCTCGGATGAGTTAATCGATATCGAGGCTACTCCAACCGCAGAAGTAGAAACTTACGACGAAGAAATTCTTCATATGCGTCAGTTGCTCAAAACAAAATTAGCCGATCTTGATCTCTCTGTAAGAGCATTGAATTGCCTAAAAGCTGCTGAAGTAGACACGTTGGGAGATTTAGTAACCTACACCAAATCCGATTTAATGAAATTTAGAAACTTCGGAAAAAAATCACTATCAGAACTCGATGAGTTGGTAGAAAATAAAGGTTTGGAATTCGGTATGGATCTCTCCAAATACAAATTAGACAAAGAATAAACATCTGATAATAGTTTTTCAGATTAAGACATAACCATCCATGAGACACGGAAAAAAATTCAATCACCTAAGTCGTAAAGCACCGCACCGCAAAGCAATGCTTTCCAACATGGCTTGCTCTTTAATTGAGCACAAACGCATTGAAACCACAGCTGCGAAGGCACGTGAGTTGCGCAAGTTCATCGAACCGCTCATCACTAAGTCTAAAAACGATACCACACACTCGCGTCGTATTGTGTTTAGTTACTTGAAGAATAAGTATGCCGTCACCGAACTATTTAGAGACGTAGCTGTAAAAGTTGGCGATCGTCCCGGTGGGTACACGCGAATCATCAAATTGGGTACGCGTCTTGGCGATAACGCCCAAATGGCTATGATAGAGTTGGTAGACTACAATGAATTGTACACCGGCAAGGAAGAAGTGAAGAAAACTACACGTCGTAGCCGTCGTGGTGGTAAGTCTTCCACAAAAGCTGAAGAATCCTCACCGAAGAATACGAAAGCTGCTGCTGATACTCCTGCCGAAAAAGCAGAAGAGGCAAAGCCTGCCACGAAGAAAAAAGAGGCGACCAAGGCCGATGATACAAAAGTAGCAAAAAAAACTGCAAAGAAATCAACCAAAAGCGAAGGTGAAAGTAAATCAGACGACAATGCATAAAACCTTCTGCTTGTAATGTATTAAAAAGGGACAGTGAATGTATTTCGCTGTCCCTTTTTTTTAACGGTTCATTCGGTGTGCAACACATCACTCAATTAGTAAAAAAGCTAACCAATCCATACCTTTGCAATCCTCTTATGATACACGCACTTACATCCTTAAAAAAAGCTGCCGTACTCCTTGAAGACGGTACAGTTTTCTACGGCATTTCTACCGGCGCTGACGGTACTGTTGTCGGTGAAATTTGCTTTAATACCGGTATGACGGGATACCAAGAAATCTTCACCGACCCTTCGTATTATGGTCAAATTATGGTGACTACCAACGCGCATATTGGCAACTATGGTGTTGTGGACGATGAAGCAGAATCAGACTCCATCAAAATAGCAGGTTTGGTATGCCGTAACTTCACGCAGATTGGCTCGCGTTCCGCTAAAAATGCTGACCTTATTGATGACTTCAAACGCCAAAATAAAGTGGCAATAACAGGGGTTGATACGCGAGCGTTGGTGCGATATATTCGCAAAGAAGGTGCTATGAATGCCCTCGTTACCACCGATGTTGATCATTTGGACACCCTGAAAAAAGAGTTGTCTAATGCCCCGTCGATGGAAGGCTTGGCGCTGGCAAGTGAAGTTACAACAGATAAGCCTTACTACATAGGCAATGAAAATGCAACGTATAAGGTTGCCGCAATGGATTATGGAATAAAACGCAATATCCTCCGCTGTCTAGCCGAAAGAGACTGTTACATCAAAGTTTTCCCCGCATCTACACCTATCGATGTCTTCTTAGATTGGGCTTGTGACGGATATTTTCTTTCCAATGGGCCCGGAGATCCAGCAGCAATGAATGATGAGCACAAGTTTGTTGCAGAGCTTATCAAATCAAACCGCCCTGTGTTTGGGATATGCTTGGGTCATCAGTTGATCGCGTTGTCGCAAGGGTTGTCTACCTACAAAATGCACCATGGTCACCGCGGAATCAATCACCCCATTCTCAATCGCAAAAATGGTTTGGGAGAAATTTCTTCTCAAAACCACGGTTTTGCCGTTTCAAAGGAAGACGTAGACCAAGCCGAAGGACTGGAATTAACGCACGTTCACCTCAATGACCACACTGTTGCGGGTATACGTATGAAAGATCGTCCGGTCTTTTCCGTTCAATACCACCCTGAATCTGCTCCCGGACCGCATGACTCCCGTTACCTGTTTGATGATTTTATTGAACTTTTGAAAACACATAAACACCAACCTGCATAATTTAATTTTACCCAGTATGTCCATCATTCACACCATATTTGCCCGTCAAATCCTCGACTCACGTGGAAACCCTACTGTTGAAGCTGAGGTCATTACCGACAATGGCGTTCGTGCCCGTGCTGCCGTACCATCGGGAGCCTCTACCGGTGTTCACGAAGCAGTTGAACTTCGTGATGGCGACAAAAACAGTTATCTAGGGAAAGGTGTTCTTCGCGCTGTTCAAAACGTTAATGAGCGCATCAACAAGGAGCTCCAAGGTATGAATGTGTTTGACCAAACTGCGCTTGACCTGGCAATGATGAATCTCGATGGTACAGACAACAAATCTGTTTTGGGTGCCAACGCAATGTTGGCGGTTTCCCTTTCTGCAGCCCGTGCCGCTGCCATCAACGCCAATCTGCCGCTGCATCAATACCTCGGTGGTGTAGGTGCGCGAACCATGCCGGTTCCCATGATGAATATCCTTAACGGTGGAAGCCATGCCGATAACTCCATCGATTTTCAAGAATTCATGGTTATGCCCATCGGAGCCGATACGTTTTCGGATGCCCTTCGTATGGGGACTGAGGTATTTCATCATTTAAAAAAGGTGCTCAGCAGCAAAGGATATTCTACAAATGTAGGAGATGAAGGCGGCTTTGCTCCCAATATCAAATCCAATGAAGAAGCCATCGAGATCGTTTTGACGGCTATCGAAAAAGCGGGTTACAAGCCCGGTGAGGATTTGGGAATCGCTATGGATGCGGCTGTTTCCGAATTCTACGATAAGGAGAGTAAGCGCTACGTTTTTAGCAAGAGCGATGGCCGCAGCATGAGCAGCGATGAACTCGCCGATTACTGGGTCGACTGGGTAAAAAAATACCCCATTATATCCATTGAAGACGGAATGGATGAAGACGATTGGGATGGGTGGAAAACACTCTCCGATAAAGTCGGCAGTGATGTACAACTAGTAGGTGACGATTTGTTTGTGACCAATGTTGAGCGTATCCAACAGGGCATAGAACAAGGCATAGCCAATTCTGTTTTAATTAAGGTCAATCAAATTGGCACGCTAACGGAGACCATCGATGCCGTTAATTTAGCCCACCGCAATGGTTATACATGCGTAATGAGCCATCGAAGTGGTGAAACGGAAGATACCTTCATAGCGGATTTGGCCGTCGGGTTGCAAACCGGTCAAATCAAAACAGGTTCGGCTTCTCGATCTGATCGTATGGCTAAGTACAACCAATTAATTCGAATAGAGGAACAGTTGCAGCACACGGCAACGTTTCCCAAACTTTCATTACGCACCAAATAGTAATTAACATTTAAAAACATCACAACATGGATAAGCTTAAAGAGCATTTCGAATCAAGAATTGCAGAATCGGTAAAAGAAGTAAAAGATTTTATTGCCGCTCACGGTGATGAAGTGATAGGCGAAATAAAAGTATCTCAACTTTACAGTGGTATGCGCGGAATGCAGGCGCTCATAACAGAAACCTCTAAGCTGGATTCTGAAGAAGGCATCCGCTTTCGTGGATACAGCATACCGGAACTGCAAGAAAAATTACCCAGTTACCCCGGGGGAAAAGAACCTCTACCAGAAGGTATTTTCTACCTCATGCTGATGAACGAACTTCCGTCTGAAGACGATGTTCGCCGTATGAGCAATAACTGGATGCGCCGCGCCAACGTTCCGCATCACGTATTTAGAATCATCGATGCGTTCCCTAAACACGCACACCCCATGACACAGTTCATTGCCGGTATTACTGCACTAAGAACGGAGTCTGAATTTCAAAAAGCCTATCGCGAAGGCATCAATAAAAAAGATTATTGGAGTCCTACATACGAAGATGCAATGAATCTCATTGCCCGTCTGCCGCGTATAGCCGCTTATATTTACCGCCGTATGTATCACGAAAGCGACCATATCGAGCCAAACAGCAAGCTCGACTGGTCGGGTAATTTTGCCCATATGCTCGGCTTTAACAATGACGAGTTTTACGAACTAATGCGTTTGTACATGACAATCCACGCCGATCACGAAGGTGGAAATGTGTCTGCTCACGCCATCCACTTGGTGGGAAGTGCATTAAGCGATCCTTACTTGTCATTTACCGCCGGTATGTCAGGTTTGGCCGGGCCACTTCACGGATTAGCAAACCAAGAGGTAATTCGTTGGACATTAGCTATGCGCGACGAACTTGGTGGCGGACTGCCCTCAAAAGAACAAATTGCCAACTACGTGAAGAAAACCCTCGCCGACGGTAAGGTGATTCCCGGATTCGGTCACGCGGTACTTCGCAAAACAGACCCTCGTTACACTGCACAGCGTGAATTTGCAGAAAAGCACATGCCACACGATGAGCTTTTCCTCATCGTAAGCCGCGTTTACGAGGTTGTGCCCGACATTCTTTTGGCAACCGGTAAAGTAAAAAACCCATGGCCAAATGTTGATGCACATTCAGGACAGCTGTTGATGCATTACGGACTTACGCAGTACGATTTTTACACCGTAATGTTTGGTGTTAGTCGCGCGTTGGGTACCATGGCGAGTCTTATTTGGGACAGAGCGCTAGGGTTCCCCATCGAACGTCCCGGATCAACTACGACAGAGTTGTTAAAGGAAAAGTTTGCTGCTAAATAGAATAGTGTTTGTTCATTAAGTATAGGTGGCTGGACTTATCGTTCGAGATCGATACATACTGTAGAGGTTACTCTTACGCTATGTCTTAATTAGCTATCGGACTTTATAGACAGTTGCCAACAAAAATGAGATAAGCTCTAAAAAAAACAAGCTGTATGGGGTGCGTGCAAGACAAACGCCATCAGCAAAAACTGCGTTAAACGCCCGGTGTTATAGCATCGGGCGTTTTGCATTAAAACCAATAACCGAGGGTAAAATAGGTGTATAGATTCCAGTGATTACTGGAGGTCATTACGTTTATTTCCAATGGACCTATGGGGGTTTTAAGCCCGTATGAAAGTCCATAACCGTCTAAGAGAACACCGTCGTCGAAGAGGTCTTCATAGGTTGCTTCCAGTTTTCCCCAGTTTGCCTTAGCGGTGATGTAGCTTTCATTGCCTAAGTGTACATATGCCTGTACACCTGCAGTTGCAGCATTTCGGCCGATGAGTTCCATAAAGCGATAACCGATGAATGAATACGTATAGTTGATGTAGTTTTCTCCCAATCCACCGAGAAATATGTTGTAAGGATAAGCAGCGTCGGGACCAATGGTAAATGCCCCTCGTGCCCACCATTCTAAGCCAATGTTCTTGCGCCACGATATGGCTTGCGAATAATGCATGCTCAGCACGGAAGTAGGAATAAAAAATTCGTCTAATTCTTCGCGTTCGGCAATGATGCGGTACATCCCATTGATGCGAATTCCACGAGTTGGTTTAAAGTCGCGATCATAGGTGTCAAAATCGGTAAATCCATAATAGTTGATGAATCCCGAACGTGGATTGTCAAGCGGTAGTTCATTCACAGCACGCGCGTAGTTCACTTCTTCAAGTTGAACACCACCACCTACAGCCCAAACATCTCTAATGGTGGAGCGTATAAACAAATCGAGCGAGCCATCGGTGTACCGAAACTCAGATAGCGGAACCCCATCTTCGTACACGCGTGGACGAAATCGATGTGCGCGAAAACGCAATCCAAAGCTCGGTATGATTCCCAGATTCGTGCTGTATTCCAACCAGGTTCTAGGGTTTTCACTTATCGCAAAGTCAAAGTGTAGATGCGCATTTTCAAGGAGCAAATCTCTTCGGCTGTAGCTAAGCAAAAGAGCCGCTCCAAAATCATCGTCATATCGCGCGGATGCATGTAAATGGTTTTTAATGGAATCGGTAATAGCATTAATCACCAACACGTTATATCCGCCTGTATCAGCTTCTAATCTGTAGGCAATAGCCTCGTAACGCTTGCTTCCCTTCCATTCGTCCATACGACGGTTTAATTTGTCTATGCTGATCTTATTTGACTTATGCAATCCAAGTTCGCGCTTGTACCAACTAAGCTCTTTCTCCCCACTGCCTTCAACTGCAATGCGCGACACTTTGAATTCCCTTTTTGGCAGAGCTAAGGCTTCACGTTCAGTCTTTTTTTGTGACTGAGCCAGCGCGCGAAATGATTCACGGTGTTGTGATGCCAGCTGGTATCCCAAATGATAAAGCTCGTTTGTACGCTGAAAATCAAATATTCCGGCATCTAAGCCCATCGGACGAATCAATATGTCTACCAATGAATCCGATCGCATTCCACTGTGGTAGTTGTTTAGCGTTGATATCTGTTCCAGTACGCGGAAGGCGTTGTTTAGCTCGCCTTTGCCATAGGTAGGGTTTTGTACATCGACCCCAACAATCACGTCTACGCCTTTTTCGTGCATGGTCATTACCGGAAAATTGTCGATGACACCACCGTCCACGTAAACTTTATCGTCTATTTCCACAGGATAAAAAATGGATGGAAAGGCACTGCTCGCTCTCAGTGCATTGGTGAGACTGCCACGTTCAAATACCTTTAAGTTTCCGTCGATGAGATCTGTTGCAACACAATAAAATGGAATGGGTAGCTGCGAAAAGTCATTGATGCGATTCCCTTCTTGCATGAGAAAACTGAGATTTTGTAAAACAAAATGTCCCGAATTTAGTCCTTTGGGAAGCAGTACGTTCCAGTCTTTAATGCCTAATGTAAACACGTAACGTTCGTTGCGTTTTTTATCGTTGTAAGACAGCCGTTCGCGTGGGATGTTGTCGTTTTGTAATTGGTTCCAGTTGACTTGATTCATGAGCATTAAAATCTCATCGCTGGTATACCCTTGTGCTACAAGAGCTCCGAATATAGCACCCATACTGGTTCCTCCAATGTAGTCAAATGTCAGACCTTCTTCTTCCATTACTTTCAATGCGCCAATTTGCACTAAACTGCGCGCACCACCACCGCTAAACACCAATCCTACACGTGTGGTGTCTTGTGCGTAAATGGTGAGACTACAACATATTAGTAGAGTGAGAGTGAATTTTATAGCGCTATAATTCATTCGTTTTGATTGAAGTGCTGAATGATGCGTTTTGCTTTAGACGAACCTACAACACCGCTGAGTGTTTTTTCGTCGGCTTGCTTTATTCCGTTTACCGAACCAAACTGTCTGAGCAATTGTCTTACGCTTTCCGGACCGATGCCCTGGATGTCTTCTAATGAACTACGAAACGTGTTTTTACTTCGCTTATTGCGGTGGTGGGTAATGCCAAAACGGTGTGCTTCGTCGCGCATTTGTTGAATCACTTTGAGGGTCTCCGATTTTTTATCGAGATAGAGGGGGAGAGGGTCACTTGGGTAATAGATTTCCTCGAGTCGCTTGGCAATGCCAATAATGGTTATCTTTCCTCTTAATTCCAAGCGTTCTAGCGCTCTCAGTCCTGCGCTTAATTGACCTTTTCCACCGTCAACGACCACCAACTGAGGTAGTGGTGCACCTTCTTCTTTGAGGCGCTTGTAACGACGGTAAACGACCTCTTCCATGCTGGCAAAATCATCTGGCCCCTCTACGGTTTTAATGTTGAAGTGACGGTAATCTTTTTTGCTGGCCTTTCCGTTTTTAAAAACCACACAAGCGGCCACTGCATTGGTGCCCTGTAGATTAGAGTTGTCAAAACACTCTGCATGACGCGGTTCCTCCGGAAGACGTAAGTCGGTTTTCATTTGTTGCATCAGTCGTTTTACGTGCCGATCAGGATCAACGGTTTGCATGTTTTTTAGCCGTTCCAGTCGATGATACTTCGCATTGCGAAGGCTGAGTTCAACGATGGATTTTTTGTCACCTCGTTGAGGGATGCTGATTTTTACATCGGGAATGGCTAATTCAACCTCGTGCGACACATAAATCTCGGGTGCATGGGAGTTGTACAGTTGACGAATCTCCGGAATGGCTAATTCCAAAAGTTCATTTTCTGTTTCCTCCAACTTTCGCTTAAACTCCATGCTGTGGGACTGAATGACGGCGCCATCAATGATTTTTAAAAAGTTGACATAGCCGTGCGTGGCATCTGTAATGGCTGAAAATACGTCAACGTTGCTGATGCCAGGATGGCTAACAACCGACTTTGCTTGATATTTTTCTATGCGATCCAACCGTTCTTTTGTCTTTTGTGCAGCTTCAAATTCCAGTCGTTCCGCTTGTGCATGCATTTGCTTTTGCAACGCCTTCCGCACATCGTTAAGCTGTCCTTTTATGAGGTTTCTTACGGCTTTAATACTTTCATTGTACTCGTCTTCACTTTGATGGTCTTCACATGGTCCAAGGCAATTGCCAATGTGGTATTCCAAGCAAACTTTAAATTTCCCCGCGCTTATGTTTTCTTTGCTCAGGTTGTACTTACAGGTACGAATGGGGTACAGTTGACGAGCTAACTCTAACACCGTCTTCATAACCCGCACAGAGGCATACGGGCCAAAGTACTCCGAGCCGTCGTTGATTTTTTGTCGAGTTGGAAAAACCCGAGGAAAGCGTTCGTTTTTAATGCATATCCAAGGGTAGGTTTTGTCGTCCTTTAAGTTGATGTTGTAACGTGGCTGATGGGTTTTAATGAGATTGTTTTCGAGGAGCAACGCATCGAATTCGGTTTCTGTAACGACCGTTTCAATGCGGTGAATTTTTTTCACCATCACCTCGATGCGTGCGCTGTCGTGTTTTTTGCTGAAATACGACGAAACCCGTTTTTTAAGATTCTTGGCCTTTCCTACGTAAAGCAGCCGATCATTGCGGTCAAAGTACTGGTAAATCCCCGGGCTGTTGCTTATCGATCGAATGGTTTGTTGAATGTGCTCTGCATATGCCATAAATATCGCTTGTGATGACAAAATTACGGGCCAAAGCGAATACAGATGAGAAAATATGACGTTTGTTGAAAGATGATGGGAGGGAATAAAAATTTTTTTGACACACTTTTTCCGATCACTCTTAAATCTGAGCATCACTTTATGGACGTACCAACGTCTCAACAACTCAACGACTAAACACCTCTTGCATATTTGTAAAAAACATACTACATTTGTAAAAAAAATACACTATGGAATTACTATCTACTGGAAGCATTAAGTACTGGTCTGAAGATGATCGGCCACGGGAGAAACTGATGAATAAGGGGCGGCATTCGCTCTCTAACGCCGAGTTATTGGCCATTTTAATTGGCAGTGGCCTCAAAGGGCAGTCGGCCGTTGATGTTGGAAAAGTTCTCCTCAAACAGGTTGATAACGACTTGCATAAATTGAGCAAATTGACCATTGAAGAAATTTGTGAAGTTAAAGGTTTGGGTCCTGCTCGTGCCATAACACTGATTGCGGCAATGGAGCTTGGAAGACGACGAAAAAATCAGGAGGTGGTAATGCAGCCTAAAATCAATTCCAGTAAACTGGCCTACGACCATCTAGCTTCGGTGTTTATGGATTTGAGTCACGAGGAATTTTGGGTGGTTTACTTGTCCAATGCCAACCGCGTCATTCAAAAGAAACGGTTGTCTACCGGAGGACTTACCGGTACAGTGGTCGACATTCGTTTGCTGTTTAACGAAGCAATACAAAAGAAAGCTGCGGCAATAATTGTTGCACACAATCACCCAAGTGGACAAAAAAAACCAAGCGACAACGACATTGTATTGACCAAAAAAATAAGTCAAGCCGGCGAGCTCCTCAATATTCGGTTGGTTGATCACCTTATTTATGTTGAAGACGGATACTACAGTTTTGCCGATGAAGGAATGTTGAGCTGACAAAAAAAAGCCCGGGAGCATTTCTGCTACCGGGCAATATCACACGTTACACACTTTATTCTACATGTGTATCACCTCATCATAAGCCGCTGCTGCAGCCTCCATCACCGCTTCACTCATCGTGGGGTGGGGATGAACGGCTTTGATCATTTCCATTCCGGTGGTTTCTAATTTACGCGCCACCACAGCTTCTGCAATCATTTCGGTAACATTGGCGCCAATCATGTGTGCTCCGAGTAGTTCACCGTATTTTGCATCGAATATGAGTTTAACAAAACCGTCTTTATGTCCCGCTGCACTGGCTTTTCCGCTGGCGGAAAAGGGAAACTTACCAACTTTGATGTCGTAACCGGCATCTTTAGCTGCTTTTTCGGTGTAGCCAACGGAGGCAATTTCCGGTGAACAGTAGGTGCAACCGGGTATGTTGTTGTAATTCAGCGCTTGTGGTTTGTGGCCGGCGATGTTTTCTACACAAATGATGCCTTCTGCGGAGGCTACGTGGGCGAGAGCCTGACCGGGCGTACAATCACCGATGGCAAAGTAGCCATCAACATTGGTGCGGTACATATCGTCTACCGTGATTTTTCCTTTTTCGGTTTTGATGCCTACGTCTTCTAAGCCAATGTTTTCAATATTTGCTACCACACCTGCGGCAGACAATACCACGTCGCATTCTATGGTTTCAGTACCTTTTTTGGTTTTTACATCAACTTTACAACCATTGCCCGATGTGTCAACTTTGGTCACTTCGGCGCTGGTCATAATTTTAATACCGTTCTTTTTAAACGTACGTTCTAATTGTTTGCTCACTTCTTCATCTTCAACTGGTACAACGCGATCCATGTATTCAACAATGGTTACTTCGGTTCCCATGGCATTGTAGAAATATGAAAACTCTACACCAATGGCACCGCTACCAACAACTACCATTTTCTTAGGTTGCTTTTCCAGTACCATAGCTTTGCGGTAACCAAATACTTTTTTGCCGTCTTGCTTGATGGCAGGGAGCTCACGACTGCGGGCACCTGTGGCAATGATGATGTTTTTGGCGCTGTATTCTTTGGTCTTTCCTTTATCGTCGGTTACAGCAACTTTTTTACCTTTGAGAACTTTGCCGGTTCCGTTGATGACATCAATTTTATTTTTCTTCATCAAAAACTGAACACCACCGCTCATTCCATTGGCAACGTCGCGAGAACGCTTTACAACGGCATTGAAGTCGTGCTTTGCCTCTTTAACGTCGATGCCGTAATCTTTTGCATGGTTGATGTATTCAAATACGTTGGCGGATTTTAGCAGCGCTTTGGTGGGAATACAACCCCAGTTAAGGCATACACCACCCAAACTTTCTTTTTCTACAATGGCAGTTTTTAATCCGAGTTGCGATGCGCGAATGGCAGCAACATACCCTCCTGGACCGGAGCCAACAATGATGATATCGTAATTCATATGATTTGTTTTATGTCAATCGGTTATTAAAAAACCGATTGAATTGTGATTTAATTCTAAGGCTGCTAATGTACAAATGAAGCAACAATCATTTACACACCTTGACAGCTTGCCGGATAAGCTTGATTATCCTTCAAATACACTCCTGAATTTTTCGGGCGATGGTGTGACAGACATAACAGGGATATCCGAATAGTACAACATATCGCGCACATCAGAAGGCAATAGCATGTCGGCCAAATCGGGTTCGTCACCTTCCTCGGTAATGAGGATCATGTCTCCGCCATTGCGCCTGGCGTATTCGATGGTCAACTTGGCAATGGGTTTTTTGTTTTCAGGCATTACAACCTCGGAGGAAACAGAAACCCCGCGATCGGAAATGAACTTTTCTACCTGACGGAGCTGGTTGGTCAGTGATTTCTTTTCGCTTTCTTTGGTAACAAATGCTACGGCGTGAATGTGGGCGTTGAATCGACGAGCAAGACGCATTGCGATACCTGTTTTCTCTCGTGATTTAGAATCCGCTACGAGGGGAAATACGATGTTTTTAATTTCGCTGATCTTGGCGTCTCCTTTCAAAGTAACCACGGGTGGCTCTACCAAAGTAACGACACGGTAGGCATTGCTGCCAATCATACGCTGTCGTAAGTTGCTGGGTTTTCCATTGGTACCCATCACTACCATATCTACATCAAACATTTCAGCAGCACGAGCAATCTCTTCGTAAACAACGCCTTCCGATACGCTGGTTTCAATAACCACATTGTTTTCGTTAGATTTTTCCTCGGCAATTTGTTTGAGTTGCTTTTTAGCTTTTTCAAACATTTTCTTAGCGAGATCTTTATCTTCAAATAAACGCTTAAAAACACCATCGCGCTCGATGACCGATAGCAATATGATTTTAGCATTCATAACTTTGGCAAACTTTACTGCTTGGTCAAAGGCCTTGATGGACTGGTCGCTAAATCCTGTTGGAACAAGAATTTTGGGTGTTTCTGATTTTGACATGTGTTCTAAATTTGGGGTTCAAAAGTACATCATATTTTTGCAAATGAAGCTGAAAACCACGATTCAGATATTATTAAATGTATTCTAATTTGGTTGCTTTCTCGGTGTTCTAGCCTACCTTGCTCCTCATTAATTATGAAATATGCCTATGTCCTTCTCCGAGCTGATTATCAACAATAATCGCGTTTACCACTTAGATGTTTCTCCAGATGAATGCGCCTCTACCATCATCACCGTTGGCGACCCTTATCGCGTGGAGCGGGTGAGCCGTCATTTTGATACGATCGAATGCAAGCGAGAACACCGTGAGTTTGTTACGCATACCGGACAAATCAATAATCATCGGGTATCTGTTGTTTCAACGGGCATCGGTACCGATAATATTGACATTGTGTTGAACGAAATTGATGCATTGCATAATGTTGACTTTGATACTAAAACACCAAAGTCCAGCCACACCTCATTGACGATTATTCGCATCGGTACGTCTGGTGCCTTGGCCGATATTCCGGTAGATTCATTTTTGGTTTCCAAAGCCGCTTTAGGGTTGGATGGACTAATGTATTATTATCCGCAGCACAAGCAATACATCGAAAGCGATGTTTTCCCCGCAAAACCTTACTTTACCCGCGCCGACGAAGGGTTGTTAAAAAAAGCAGTATCGCATGCCGATGTGTTTGGCGGATTGACACTCACAACGGCAGGGTTCTACGCACCACAGGGGCGGTCTTTACGGCTGCAGTCAGCTCTCGACTTAGACGTTGTTGCAGCTTACGAGTTCAACGGAATGGCTCCGGCCAATATTGAAATGGAAACTGCCGGCATTTATGCATTGTCTGAACTACTCGGACACCGAGCCATTAGTTTTAATGCCATACTAGCCAATCGCAGCAAAGGGATGTTCAGCAAAACACCAGCGGCAACGATTGACGCACTCATCCTCCATGTTCTTCATACAATGTTTCACGGATGAGCGTTTCATATTTCATTATTGGGGCCGGTAGAAGTGGTACCAGTTTGTTGGCTTCCATGGTCGATGCACACCCGCAATTAACTTGCGGTATGGAAGTCGCCACTGTTCATTGTCTCAGCGGGCAAGTTGTTCGTGATTCCACCTCTGTTTCAGCACGATTAAAGTGTTTGGAGCGTGCGTGTCTCGACGAAGCTAAGCTCAACGTTGGTGTTTGGGGAAACAAGCTTACGACCGAACAAATAGCTTTTCTCGATGAACTGACACCGGCAGAGCCGGCCTTTTTTACCCAATTCAGCAGTCAGAAAATCATCTATGTATTAAGAGATGGAAGAGCGTGTGTGCAATCAAAAATCAACCGCAAAGGCAAGTCTGTACATGACGCCATTATATCTTGGCGCAGGAGTTTGCATATGCTTGATTGGCTGCGCGAGCACGCAGCAGAGCGGACACTTGAAGTGCGTTTTGAAGATCTATTGTTGAGTCCCGAAGACATCCTAACGAGCGTTTCGCAGTTCTTGGGTGTTGCCTACAGTCCTAAAATGCTTGAGGGAACCACTAATCCGATAATGCCGGCGATTTACCGTGATGTTAAGGGACTTCAAGCGGAAAAAGCAGCACCGCCTCCCCATCAATCGTGGCATGCAATGATTAATGACGATTTGAAGCGTTACGGTTATTTATAATACCTCCGTCGATTATATGATTTTGCTACCGATATACCGTACCTAAAGGCACGGTTGACGATAAATAAACCATGAGCCGTTAAAATCAGACACGTTCATTTATCCAAGCTTAAGGGTATAATGATTAGTCACAAAACCACATATACTTACGAATGAAATTCGTAATAATTAGTGAATTCGTGGCTAAAGAAAATTGCGAAGCAATTAAAAAAAATAGTGGCTTTTACTTTTTAAGCGGAAACAGGTAACTCAAACCCATTTCAATTACCACAAAACGATAGCGGAGTGTATAAACTCCTTCCGTGCCAGGATTATAAGACTCAAGAACTCTCCGATA
>SKIJ01000069.1 GCA_007116495.1 Cryomorphaceae bacterium
AAAACGCATTGGTTTTAAGAAGGACTAAAACACCGGAACAACACTTTTGGAAAATAGATGCTACCTTTGGTGGTATCAAAAATGGGATGCTATAAACTGACATATTACCCTAAAGAAACCTTCGTGCGCGGCGGAAAAGCCTCATGCGAGAAAAATGTTGCGTGGGTGTGGTTGAGTGTGGATCCTATGCATTCCCACAGAAGTTGGTTAACACCATACAATTACTGCCAGAACAATCCGGTGAATCTCATTGATCCTACGGGTATGATTGATATGGATCCTGACCCTAATGGTGTGCCGGAAGGTAATCCCAATCATGGGATGGCGCAATTTCCTGAGGGAGGGCTTGAAGGGCCTCCTCAAAAAATAGACCTCCCTACTAAACCAACTCCAGATGTGGTGCCAGGAATGGAAGTGCCTGAGATGAGAATGCCTGCGGATATTTCACTAGACCTTCCTGAAGATAATCATTATATTGGCGCTCCTTCGAAAATTTTTGAATGGATAGGGAAGTCCCCTATACAAATTTCAAAGGCTATAAAGGATATACCAAAATTAGCCAAAAGTGTTCCGCAAGCGCTTAAAAAAACAAGGAATTACTATAATACAGTAATTAAAAACTCTAGTTTTAAAGACTGGTTTAGAACAGGTGAAACGGTGGTTTCCAATCAGGTAGCTAAAGGTCCGGGCGCTCCTGGTGCAACAACTACTTGGGGGATAAAAGGAGGTGGAAAAGTTGGAGGAAAGGGAGCTGATATGGGATTTCACTATCATATCCATAAATATAATTGGTACAAACCAAATACATGGTTTAGGAAGACGGACATTTTAAAGAAATAAACTAAATGATGAGATATGTGAAGCTTGAAGATAATGACTTAAATCTTTATGGAGTAAAAAGTTTTTATGCTGATGCAACAAAACTTTTTTTGGAGATAAATCCAAATAATGGAGAAGTTGAGAAAGAGATAGTACTAAATGCAGAAGATCAAATCATCCATAGGTGTCCAAGTGAAGAAAAAAAGTTTAAATATGGAAAGTATGGAATTTTTGACTTGGCTACGTTTGATTTAAGTTCATTCAAATCAAATATTGATAAACTTACATTCTATGCTTTGTGGAGAATGGAGTAATTTGCTATGGCAGCCTCTCAGATTTCTTAGAAAAGTGCTTCGAAATATCCGAAAAGCAGAACCCATCACTCAATAAGCTTCAAAAGCGCTTTAATCTCGTTGTTTGGGATATTTTCCTGATCGGATTTATCGTAAATAGAGATCAGGAAAACGGTATTATTGGCCACATAGAAATGTGTAATGATCCTTGCGCCACCGGATTTTCCTTTGCCTTTTGAGGCGATGGCCAGACGTATTTTGTAGCAATTATTACCAAGAGCAGTGCCTGTAGTGGGGTCTGATGAAAGCAGGCTTCCAAGTTCAGCAAGTTCTTTTTGAGGGAAGGGTATTTTTTAATGAGTTTTTTTGCTTCTTTTCTAAACGGGGCTATGGTGTCAACATTAAAGCTCATTGAGGAAATCGCTTAAGGGTTTTGCCTTTTTCTTTCCCGCTTTGATTTGATTTACCTCCTCCACAGCTTCCCGTATCCCTTCGAGAACTTGGGTTTTGCTTTTTCCCTTTATTGATTCTTTTGGCAGCTTACCTTCCTTCATGCGCTTTACCTGCTTCAAACTGCTTTTAAGTTCCTCAATGGCTTTTTTTTCGGGATTTTCAATCTTTACGTAATCAAGTGTTTTGATAAACTCCAAAAAGGCCTTGACCTTGCTGTCTTCGATATGTAGGGTTACTTCTTTCATGACTCTATGTCTTTCCACAAAGATACGGCAACTAAATAAGTAAGCATAATAGATAAGACACTACCTTTGGTGGTATCGAAAAATCGGATGCTTAAAACTGACATATCACAATGAAACCTTCGTGCGCGGCGGAAAAGCCTTGCGCGGGGAAAATGATGAGTGGGCGTGGTTGAGTGTAGATCCAATGTACTCCGAGCGAAGTTGGTTAACGCCATATAATTACGTGCAGAATAATCCGGTGTATCTTATTGATCCTACCGGGATGATTGATGCGGAGCCTGATCCTATGAAAACAGTAGATTTAAAGCCTGTTGATGTAAAACCGCAAAGTTGGCTGTCAAGAACATGGGATTCCGTAAAGTCATTTTTTGGCATGAGTTGGTTGGGAGGAAAGGAAATGTATGGAGACAGTCCAGAGCAGGGTGTTACACATAGAGACGGAAATGCTACCGGAGATCCGATTGATTTAACAGAAACCCTTGAAATGATCGATGCTCTCTTATACCGGAAGGATGGCTTTAGATTTAAACCAAAGACTAAACCAAGCGGAGAGGTTAAAGGAAAAGGTGTTGCTGAAGCGATAAATCAACCCGGGACAGGAGAAGTAGGGGAAATGCCGGGAGTACCTACTCCTGAAGTGCCCAGCCCTGAGGTTAGTCAGCCGGAAACTTTACACGTAAAGTACTGACAACATAATTCCGGACATGGCTCAAAACTAATTATCAAAGATACTATTATCCCTCAATCTCACAGAGGAGAGTTTGACCGTGGAATGGATAGTATTAGGGAGAATCAAAAGGGAGCATTTGGCAAGATTTATATTTACAGGAAGTAAATTTTTAAATGAATTAAACTATGAGAGTTTTTGTCTATTTCTTTATTATCGCTGTTATGAGCTGCAGCCATGATAAGTCGGATTTTAAAGAAGAATCTTCAATGGATCAAAGGCAACTTTCTGATACTACAATACAGAAATTCTATGATAACGGGAATTTAAAAGAGGATTTTCGTTTGAAAGATGGGGTTGTTCACGGACAGTATAAAGCATATCACTCAAATGGGAAACTTTCTTTGCAGGGAGGATATGATAGTGGACGCTTTGTAGGTCGATGGGAATATTATGATGCAGAAGAACGTCTTGATTCCGTAACGGAATATTCGATTGTGAACACAAAGAGTGAAATTAATCGAAAATGGGTTTTTGATAAAAATGGCGATACGATAAACGAAAGAAGTTTTTATTATATAACTCAGTTTTATAAGGACACTATTGAAATAGGGGAATTTAACAGTCTTTATATCATGCTTGAAAACCCCTATTTTGGAGATCAACTAACCATTCTTCTCGGAGGTTTTGACAAAGGATTTAGCAATGTGGAAGAGGTTACGACAGATAGTTTATGGCTTACTACTTATGGTTTTCAATATAATTTTGTCTCCTATAAACCCGGCAAAAATGTTGTCAGACTAATAGCTGTTGATTTGGATAAAGATGGTAGAGCTAAATACTTTTTTATTGAAGAGGAATTTTTTGTTGTCGCAGAATATTCTGATGATATTTAGCTGATTAACCGGGTCTACTTATTATCGCGGCATCCATGTTTTAAACTAAGGTGCTTCATCTTGTAATGCCCATCAACTGTATCGTCCGGTTCAACCTGCTTTTGTACTTTTACGCACAGATATGCGTACGTTTTTTACCCTCTTATTCGTTCAAACGCTGCTTTTTGCTCAAGACCGCCCTACGTTTTCCGCCCCGGGTGGGTGGTACAATCTCGATTCACTCCAATACGTGCACATATCATCCGATTCCTCGTCTACTGTTTTTTTTACGATTGACGGATCTGAGCCTAATCCGCGTATTCGTAACTTAATTTTCAACTACAAAAACAATTATCCGCAACACCAAAACAGCCGGTTTTATCCATTTCTCTGCGACAGCACCGCCACCCACACCTACTCTAACCCCATTCCTCTTACCCTTCCCTCCTCTTACACCCTCAGTAATAAATCATCAACCTTTGAGGAAAAGCCCACATATTTCCCTCCCGAAAACATGCCGAGGGGTCGAGTCATCCGTGCGCTTTCGGTAAACCAAACTGGCCAATCACTCATTGAAACCCATACCTACTTTCCAGAAGATGCGCACCACGTGTTTCCCGTATTGGCTTTATCCGTCAATCCTCACCAGTTGTTTGACTTCTACGAAGGCGTGTACTGTGCCGGAAAAATATTTGAAGACTGGCGAAGCGCTCACAGCACCTTTGCCAACGGAATGGTCCCTGCAAATTGGCGTGGAAAAGGCTCCAAACACGAAATTCCAGCATCTGCAGAATGGTTCGATCAAAAACAACGTATTGCCCATCAACAGATTGGCGTGCGCATACACGGTGGTAGTTCGCGCATTCGTCCACGCAAGAGTCTCCGCCTTTACCACCGCGATTCCAACGACGGTCTCTTTCTACCTCATTTCTCTTCGACAGGCGACACCGTATTCAAACGCGTTCTTATTAGAAATGCCGGTAACGACGCCAACAAAACACTGTTTCGGGATGCGTTTATGCAGCACCTGTTCTTGAATACCGCCGTTGATGTACAGCAGAGCACTCCGGTTGTTGTATACATCAATGGCGAATACTGGGGCATTCACAATCTTAGGGAATGGCAAAACCACCACTACATCAAACGCAAATACGGCATCTCTCGCAAGGAAATCGATTTCCTCAAAGAAAAACGTGACGTAAAAGAGGGCGACGCTGCACATTTTCGCGAACTTATGACGGTAATATCAACGGATGATTTGAACTTAAAAGCGATTGAAAAACGAATGGATTTAGCGAATTTTACGGACTACATCATCGGCAATGTGTACGTTCGGAATACCGATTGGCCTCACAACAACATTAAAATGTGGCGTAAACGCAAACACTATGGCGAGGGCGCTCACGATGGCCGATGGCGGTGGTTGCACAACGACCTCGATCACGGCTTTGGTCTCTACGGCGGCTGGGAAGCATACGCGCACAACACACTCAACTACGCCCAAAAAAGCTACGAAACGGGGTTTCTGCTTAAAATGCTTATGCGAAACGATACTTTTGCAACTGCATTCGCCAATCGGTACTGCGACCTACTCAATACCAATTTTTTACCGGAGAACGTTACCGCCATTATCGATAGCTTAGCCGCTCTCTATAAACCCGAAATGCCACTGCATCTCAGCCGTTGGAACGCCGATAAAACAATGGATCAATGGGAAGACGACGTTGAGGTTTTACGCGTATTTGCCCGTAAACGCCCCGACTTCGCCATTCATCATTTGGCCGTATCCCGCACGGTACAACAACACCACACCATTACAATTCAGTTTTCAGACAACAAAAATGGTAAAGTTGCCCTAAACACCATCGTTGTTGACCAAAACACAATTGGTTTTGACCACAGCAACCGTTTGTGGCGAGGGCGGTACCTGGAGCAACACCCGCTGCACCTTCGCGGACTAGACACCGATGACGCAGCGTTTTCTCACTGGATTATCAACGGAAAAAAACGCCGAAAGAAAGACATATACCTAACACTTGAATCAGACACCAAGGTAAAGGCTGTTTACAAATAACGGCTGTCGATTCTGAACTTTCCTTTACTTTTGCCAAAACCCATTGCGCATGCCCATTACCGCCATCATTCCATGCTACAACGAAGAAGCCGTGATTGAACGTGCGCTAAAATCGGTGCAATTTTGTGATGAAATATTGGTGGTCGACAGCCATTCAACCGACAACACGGTTGCCATTGCAAGGCGCTACAATGCTCGGATCATCCAACGCGATTACCACTACTCGGCATCGCAAAAAAACTGGGCCATTCCCCAAGCGACACACCCGTGGATTGTATTACTCGATGCTGATGAGTGGATGGAAGAACCTTTGCAAACGGAAATTTCAGATACCGTAACCTCTCATTCTCCGCACGTTGCCTACTGGATAAACCGCAGCAATCACTTTATGGGAAAACGAGTGGCGCACGGTGGATGGAAAGGCGATAGAGTCATTCGCTTATTCCAGCGCGACCACTGCCGCTACGAAGACAAACGCGTTCACGCCGAAATACAGTGCGCTGGAAGCATCGGTCAATTACGCCACCGGATTGAGCACGACACCTACCGAGGGTTTTCAGCTATGATACGTAAAACCGATCGTTACACAAGCTGGGCTGCCGTAGACCGCGCGTCGCGGAGGCAAGTTGGCTGGATTGATTTTACGGTAAAACCGTGGTTTGCCTTTTTCCGCGACTACATCCTTAAATCGGGTTGGAGAGACGGGAAACGCGGCTTCATTTCTGCCGCACATACCAGTTGGTCAAAATTCATTCGCGCGGTAAAAATTTGGCGCATTCAGTCGGGTGAAACCCTTACCGACCCCCAAACCAATAAGCCCATCAAGCGGTGATTGACATCATCTACAGCGGACCTTTGCACGTCAGAAAGATGGTAACTGCTGCTAAAAAAACCAGCAATCAATGAGAATATTACACGTATCATCTGCAAAATCATGGCGGGGTGGAGAGCAGCAAATTGCGTATCTCGTAGATGCCCTCAATAAAAAAGGCGTACAGCAAACATTAGCGTGCTGCGAAGATGGCGAACTGCGCAAACGTATGATTAATCGCTGCACATTGATTCCTTACAAAAAAACAAGCGCCCTAAATCTGCGGTTTGCCTTACGCCTCAAACGCTACGCAAAAGACGCCGACATCGTTCACGTGCACGACTCACACGCACATACGGCAGCCTACATAGCGGCTCTGTTGGGCTGCAAAACCCCGGTGGTAGTCCACAGACGGGTAGACTTCCCGATTGGTAAAAATGCACTGTCTTACCAAAAGTACAACCACCACAGCATCGTGCGCATCATTTGTGTTTCCGATTTAATCAAAACCGTAGTTCAAAAAACGCTCAAACAACCATCTAAAGCCGTGACCGTTTACTCCGGAGTGGACGTCGATCGATTTGACAAAAGAAGCAACGCACTACACGCCCTTTTGGGGTTACCTACAGATGCAAAACTCATCGGAAACACCTCCGCTCTGGCCGATCACAAAGACTATCCAACGTTTTTACGCACGGCTGCAAACGTTTTGAAGACCCATCAAAAGGTGCACTTTGTAATTTTTGGCGATGGCGAAGAACGCGATGCGATTTTGCAACAAGCTAATGAATTGGGCATAAGCGAGGTGGTGCACCTCGTTGGATTTCGCAACGACCTCCGACGCCTACTCCCCTGCTTGGATATTTTTTTAATGCCATCCAAAACGGAAGGGTTGGGAACCTCCATTTTAGACGCATTTGCCGCAAAAGTACCGGTTGTAGCAACCAATGCCGGGGGTATTCCCGAAATTGTACGCCACAAAAAAACCGGACTCACAAGTGCGGTTGGCAACGACTTTGAATTGGCGCAACACGTGACCAATATACTCGAAAACACAACCCAAACACAGGAACTAATAGCCGGTGCTATTGAACATTTAGAGGGGTTTACCGTAGACGCCATGAGCAGCAACATCCTAAGCGTGTACCGCAACATTGCTGAAAAACCTGCGTAATTAAACATATTTTGTGGGTCGCACCATTTAGATTGCTCAGAATGATATTATTGTGTACATTTGCAGCCCTTTTAGCGACACCTGGTTTTGCTGTAAAGGGTACTGAATAACAAACGTGTAATACTCTCATTAACGGATGACAACACATCAACCAGGCGTTACATGAGATACAAATCAATCTTCAATGTCTGAAGAAAACAAAAAAGAGGTAGACGTAGACAACACTGCTGCTGCCGAAAATCAAGCCGAGGAGACCACTCAAAAAGCAGAGGAAACGACCGCAGAAACAACTGCCGACGAAGCGACTGCC
This sequence comes from Cryomorphaceae bacterium, assembly GCA_007116495.1. Classification (GTDB taxonomy): domain Bacteria; phylum Bacteroidota; class Bacteroidia; order Flavobacteriales; family Schleiferiaceae; genus CSBr16-58. Next base: position 7,722 of record SKIJ01000069.1, read on the forward strand.
TCTAAAGAAGACGCTCCCGCAGCTAAGAAAAAAACCATCAAAGCCAAAAAGGAAGAAGGTGTTGATGTGGCTGAAGCAGAAAAAGAAGAAGCCCGCAAGAAACAAACCGAAGCTGTTACACCTACAGAGGAGAACGTCGAGCCCGCAGAATTTGACTGGGATGAGTTTGAAACCGGATCCTCTTCCATGTCAAAAGAACAGCGCGACGAATTAACGCAAATGTACGAGGATACCATCAGTCCTTCATTGGAAGGCGAAGTGGTAACCGGTAAAGTTGTGCAAATTTCCGATCGCGAAGCTGTCATCGACATCGAATCAAAGTCAGAGGGTGTTATTTCACTCAACGAATTCCGTTACAACCCCGACCTAAAAGAAGGCGACGACGTTGAAGTATTGGTTGACCTGCAAGAAGACAAAAACGGACAACTTGTACTTTCGCACCGTAAAGCGCGCGCCATCAAAGCATGGGATCGCGTTAACGAAGCGTTCGACAACGAACAAGTGGTTACCGGTTACGTCAAGTGTCGCACCAAAGGCGGTATGATTGTCGACGTATTTGGCATCGAAGCCTTCTTACCCGGATCTCAAATTGATGTACGTCCCATCAAGGATTACGACGTTTACGTTGACAAAACAATGGAGTTCAAAATTGTCAAGATCAACCACGAGTTTAAAAACGTTGTTGTATCGCACAAAGCACTCATCGAAGCCGACCTTGAAGAGCAGAAGAAAGAAATCATTTCCAAGCTCGAAAAAGGACAAGTTATCGAAGGTATTGTCAAGAACATCACCTCTTACGGTGTATTCATCGACCTCGGAGGCATCGATGGTTTGGTACACATTACCGACCTCAGCTGGAGCCGTATCAATCACCCGAGCGAAGTGGTGGAAATCGATCAGAAAATCAACGTGGTAATTCTCGATTTCGACGAAAACAAAACCCGCATTCAGCTTGGCCTCAAGCAGCTTGAAGCCCATCCTTGGGACGCTCTTGACGCCGACATTAAAGAAGGTGATAAAATCAAAGGCAAGGTTGTTGTTATCGCCGATTACGGTGCATTTGTTGAAATCATCCCCGGTGTTGAAGGTCTCATCCACGTTAGTGAAATGAGCTGGTCTACACACTTACGCAGCGCACAAGACTTCGTAAAGGTAGGTGATGAAGTAGAAGCTGTTGTTCTAACGCTCGACCGCGAAGACCGCAAAATGTCGCTCGGCATCAAGCAACTTTCTACAGATCCTTGGACCGATATTACCACTAAGTACCCCACCAATTCTAAGCACACCGGAAAGGTTCGCAATTTCACCAACTTTGGTGTATTTGTGGAACTGGAAGAAGGCATCGATGGCCTCATTCACATTTCCGATCTGAGCTGGACGAAAAAAGTGAAGCACCCGAGTGACTTCACCCACATTGGTGCGGAAATGGAAGTTGTGGTTCTCGACATCGATGAAGAAAATCGCCGATTGAGTCTTGGTCACAAGCAGGTAGAAGAAAACCCATGGGAAACATATGAGACCCTAATGGAAGAGGGCAGCACCCTTTCCGGTAAAGTCTTAGAAGTTAACGATAAGGGCGCCAATGTTCTCATTGAAAACATTGGTGTTGAAGCCTTCTGTCCTGCCCGTCATACCGTTAAGGAAGATGGAAGTAAGATAGAAAAAGACGAGGTTATTGATTTTGTAGTGCTCGAGTTCAAACGCGAAGCACGACGTGTATTGGTATCACACACCAACCTTCACAAACAAATCGAAACCGCGAAAAAAGAGAAGGAAACAAAAGCCACCGGCAAAGCCGTTAAGCGTGTACAAGGAAAAGTTGAGAAAACCACACTTGGTGACCTCGACGCCCTAACGCAGCTTAAAGCTGACCTGGAGGACGGAGACGATAAGAAGTCTTAATTCTACTCGAAACCAAAATAAAAAAGCCGGCTGTAATTCTACAGCCGGCTTTTTTATTTTTAAGCTTGCTTAATATTATCCGTCATTAAACACATTTTCCATTAGAAAACAAATCCAAGAGGTTCTAACAATGCTGGCGCATTTTGCTGAGTACAACTCACACAACGAGAAAATGGAACGTTTTCTTCATACCCATATTCAACGTTTTAGCAGCCGCAAACAATTACCCCATTCGCTCCACCTCAAAGATCAGCGTTTGATTGGGAGGAATAACACCACCGGCACCGCGATCACCGTAGGCTAAGTGGGGTGGAATGATGAGAATGGCGCGCTGTCCTACGGATAGATGCGCAATACCTTCATCCCAACCGCTGATGACGTCACCACGCCCAAGCGTAAAGGTGATGGGTTCTCCGCGCTGGAAGGAATCGTCGAATATTTGTCCGTTGGGAAACATCCCACAGTAATGTACCGTAACGCTATCGCCTTCCTCCGGCTTGTCATCATTCGTCGATTCATCATTTATAATGACGTACTTGAGTCCGGTGGGTGTTTCGGTGGCATTTTCCAGAATTTCGTTCCACTTATCGCGGGCACTTTTCTTACCGGCAGCCTTTTCCATAAGCGCCGCTTTGGCATCGGCGAATACAGCAGCAGCGTCAAATTCTACGCCCACGCGCTCTATTTCCACAGACTCCATTACATCCCCCTGTTGAATGCGGTTTACGACATCCATACCATCAACTACATTACCGAATACACTGTGCTTGTCGTCTAACCACTCGGTGGCCACGTGGGTAATGAAAAATTGACTTCCATTGGTGCCCGGTCCGGCGTTGGCCATGGAGAGGATTCCGGGACCACTGTGGCGCAATTCCGGGTGAAACTCATCCTCAAATTGGTAGCCGGGACCTCCCACACCACTGCCTTGAGGATCGCCACCCTGAATCATAAAGTTTGGAATAACCCGATGAAAAATCAATCCATCGTAGTACGGTTTACCCTCTCCCTTGGCGGAATTGGGCATGGTACCCTCCGCGAGTCCCACAAAGTTGGCTACCGTAAGAGGTGCTTTATCGTGCGCCAAAGCACAGGTAATGGTTCCCTTGTTGGTATGGATTTTTGCGTATATGCCTGGATTACTCATCGACGGATACAATTTCCATGTCAAAAATAAGGGTTGAGTTTGCCGGAATAGGACCATTCGCTTGCGCGCCATAGCCCAACTGAGGGGGCACGATCAATGTGTACTCCCCACCTTGCTTCATAAGAAGCAATCCTTCTTCCCAGCCGGGAATCACTTGCCCTGTTCCCGGTACGAGAGAAATGGGTTCTCCACGAGAAAACGAATCGTCGATTACCGTACCGTCTTTTAGGCGCAAGCGATAGTGTGCCGACACCGACTTACCCGCCTGTACCTGCGAACCTGCACCTTCTTTCTTAACAATATACTGCAAGCCAGTATCGGTGGTTTTTGCGTTTGCTTTCATTTTGGCAAACTCTTTTTCTGCTTCAGCTTCTTTCAACTCATTCTTTTTACGGATGTTTTCTTTTTCCATTTGAAAAACACTAAGTGCGTCAAACTTTTTGGCGTCTTTTCCAACGCGAATGATGTTCACTTCCTCCATGGTATCTCCTTGTTTTACGGAGTCTACTACAGACTGCCCGTCTATGACGTGACCAAACACACTGTGCTTATTGTCCAACCAAGGTGTTTCTTTGTGGGTGATGAAAAATTGGCTACCGTTGGTTGCAGGACCAGAGTTGGCCATGGAGAGAATACCGGGGCCATCGTGACGGAGATCGGGGTGAAATTCGTCTTCAAACTTATACCCGGGGCCTCCCATACCGGTTCCTTGAGGATCTCCGGTTTGGATCATAAAGTCGTCGATGACGCGGTGAAACGTCAATCCGTTATAGAACGGCTCTCCGGGTTCGCGTTCCCCGGTATCCATTTTACCCTCGGCAAGTGCCACAAAATTTGCAACGGTAAGCGGTGTTTTTTCGTGTTCCAATACTAAAAGTATGTCACCGCGATTGGTTTTTATTTCTGCGTAAATCCCATCGTCGAGATCTTTGTATTTACTGTCTTGCGATTGCGCGCCACACGAAGTGAATAAGGACGCAATTAAGAGTCCGGAAAAAAGAGCTATTTTACTCATGTTTAAAAGTGGTTTACGTTGGTATTAAATTATCGAACATCAATGATTTCCAAGGTATATAAAATGGGTGCCCGTGGCGGCACCTCATCCAGGTCTCCGGCCAAACCAAAAGCTTGGTAAGACGGCAGAATGACGCGAGCACGTTCGCCCTTTGCCATTTTTTTTAGTGCGTCGTGAAGGCCAAGCTCACCATCGGTGCGATCAACTTTCCACGTACGCTCCGCTATTTCTTCGGTGTAAATGCTGGTACCATCTAATAACTCGGCGGTGCAAAGAAAAAAAACATCTTGCTTAGAAGCAATACGTTCAGCGTCAGTTTTAACCAAAAATTGAATGTATCCGCCATTGCCCATCGTGACCATACTATCGGTCCAATTATTTTCTTCAATGTACTCCTCTATCCAATTCCGCTCTTGGTCGAGCATACGGCGATTCGTTTGAATCATACGCTCACGAGCGTCTTCGTTATCGGATTGGTTATCGGTCTTAGTGTTTGCTTGCTGACCCTGACAAGCAACGAGCATGGTGGCCATTACAGCAAGAGAAAGAACGGGATTAAGCAATTTGTACATAAGGCACTATAAGTTCTTTAAATCGCGTGAGTGTATCTTGAAGTGAATCGTAGGAACTCCCGCCGGCAGCATTAACATGGCCTCCACCGTTGAAGTGGGCACGGGCAAAAACGTTCATATCAATTTGGCCTTTAGAGCGAAAACTGATGCGTGTAAAATCCTCGTCTTCTCTAAAAAAAGCGGCTACTTTAGCGCCTTTGAGGTTGAGACCGTAGTTTACAAATCCTTCGGTATCGCCTTTTTTCATTTGTTCTTTTTGCTGCTGCTCTTTAGTAAGATAAAGAACGCTCACACCCGCATCACCCAGCACCTCCATTTGCGCCAGCATATACCCCAGCAAACGGAAACGTCTTTCGTCGTAGGAATCGTAAACGTGGGCATAAATAGCCGAGTGATCAATACCCAAATCAAAAAGTGCCGCCGTAATGCGAAACGTCTCTGCAGTAACAAGAGGGAAACGGAAACTCCCCGTATCGGTGATGATGCCGGTAAACAAACACGCCGCACCGTCTTTACCAAGCAACTCATGACTATTGAGTTCCATCAGTAGCAGCATAACCATCTGTGCGGTTGAGGGCTGCTTGGCATCGGAGTAGATGTACCGTGCACAATTACTGGGCGCTACGTGGTGATCGATCATAAACTTTACAGCCTTACTTCTGCCGATGACGTCACACAATTCATTACCAGCGCGCGAAAGATCGTTGTAGTCGAGGATAAACATGTACTCAGCAGCTTCCACCGCGGCCTTTCCCTTTTCGGGGGTGTTCTCGTAGATAACAATGTCCTTGCTACCGGGCATCCAATCTAAAAACTTGGGATAAGAATTGGGCATCATCACCACCGATGAAATACCCAAGCGCTTGAAGTACCAGTGCAGTCCAAGTGCCGAACCAACAGCGTCACCATCGGGATTTTGATGCGCGGTAATAAGAATGGGGGTGTTGATTTTTTGACGTTGGTTGATGAGCTCAGAAAACGCCTTAAAAAATTCCGGATGCTGATCGTTTATCATAGGGCAAAAATAGGACGGATTTACCAAAGGCCACCACCTCTTTAACCAAAAAGTACGGAATCGTCAATGACGATTTTTAGGTAAATTGAAACACCCCGTGTTGTCTGGTGATATCCTTGTTAATTGAAATGTCTAATTTAAAAATACAGCGTACTTTTGATGCATAGAAATGCCATCATTATGAGTAAACCTTCCGCGCAAATTTGGTTCCGACGCATCATTGAAATTGCTTGGCTGTTTGTATTGGCCATTTGCATTGTTGAAGTTGTTGTTAATCTTTCCAATGGCGATACGTCAAAAGCGCTGGTATTCGCCGTTTTTGGCGCTATAGCCGCCTTTATGTTCACGTTTCGTTTAAAGCAGCGCAAGAAATTTGAAGAGCGATCGAAATGACAGCACTTTGGCTTGTTTTGATTTCGCTTACCTTATCTGCCTTCTTCTCCGGTATGGAAATCGCTTTTATATCGGCAAACCGCTTTGAAATCGAACTGGAAAACAAAAAAGGAAACATCTACTATAAGGTGTTGTCTCTTGCGAGCCGAAAACCGAGCTGGTTTATTGCCGCTATGCTGGTAGGCAACAACTTGGCGCTGGTTCTCTTCGGTCTGTTTATGCCAGACATCTTAGATCCTTTAACAAACTGGATGATGGCGCCCTACGCCATACTCCTTGCGCACACCTTACTGTCTACCATCGTCATTTTAATCACCGCTGAGTTTATCCCCAAAAGCATATTCAGCAGCAGTCCTATGAAAATGCTGCGCATATTTGCGTTACCGGCCGTACTTTTTTATTTGCTCTTCTTGCCGTTGGTGGCCATTACGGTAGGACTGAGCAACCTGTTTCTTCGCGTATTATTTGGCGAGAAAAGCTCCGATCCCATTCCGGCATTTAGCATGCTTGATTTAAACAATTACGTAAGAGAGTACACCGATACCGGGCAAATTGAGGAAAGCGAAGAAAACGAAATACGCATCTTTAGAAATGCCCTTGACTTATCAACCAATAAGGTACGTGATTTTATGGTACCGCGCACGGAAATGATTGCCATGGAAATGCAGGGCAGTCTTGACGAACTCAAACAGCTGTTCATTGAGCACAATGTGTCGAAAATATTGATTTACCGCGAAACCATCGACAACATCATCGGATACGTGCATTCGTTTGAGTTTTTCAACGACCCGGTAAGCGTTGACGCCTTACTTAGACCCACGAGATTTGTGCCCGAAAGCATGAGTGCGGAAACCATTCTCAGAGTAATGACGCAAGAAAACCGCTCCATTGCCGTTGTACTCGACGAATTTGGGGTAACGTCGGGCATGGTTACGCTCGAGGATGTTGTAGAAGAGCTATTCGGGGAAATCGACGACGAACACGACACGGAAAATCTTACCGAAAAGCAACTGGACGAAGATACGTATCAGTTTTCCACCCGTTTGGAAACGGACTATCTCAACGAAAAGTACAACTTAGGAATCCCTCATCACGAAGCCTACTCAACGCTTGGTGGTTTTATCACACACCATTTAGAACGGATTCCAAAAACCGGCGAGAAAGCCAACATCCCTCCTTACCGAATCCACATCACACAAGGAACGGATCGGTATTTAGAGGAAGTGAAGCTGAGTATTGAGCGCATGTAGCGCAAAAAACAATCACTATTTGGATGGGGATAAAAAAAGAGTTTACGGATTTATGTTTATCATCCACTACTCGTTTGAATGATTCTGTTTTTCTGTAACGGCCACAGATGCAATAATAACTACAAACCTCTAGTGTTGAGGGGAGGTGTGGTCTGTTATATTCCCTGCGGCATTCTAAACTTAATGATCAACGAAGAAACGATTGTGATAAAGCCGATGAGTAAAATGGCGTACTCAATCCCAAAGATGTCGGCGGTAAAGCCCGACAGCACAGCGCCGAACGCGTATCCCAAATCACGCCACAACCGAAACGTACCTATACTTTCAGCGCGCTGAACCGGACTGGTAGCTTGGGCAATGGTGGCCAAAAATGTGGGGTAAACCAAAGCCGTTCCAAATCCCAAAATCGCCGATAATCCGGCCAGTAGATAAAACCCTTCACTGTAGGGAATCAACAAAATGGCCAGTCCTTGAAGCAGCATGCCCCAAAACAACATGCCTTTCTTGGAATAGTGGTCCGACATCTTTCCGGTAAACAACTGCCCTATCCCCCACACCGTTGGGTAAATTGCGGTGATGATGCCGATGCTTTCATTGTTGTAGTTGAGTGACAACAGCACGATGGGCAGCAATCCCCATATCATACCGTCGTTGAGGTTATTGACCATTCCCGCTTGGGTAACGGAACTCAGGGTTTTGTTTTTAAATGTGGTTTCCACAAAGACATTATCCAGTTGGTCTGTCTTGTCGGTAACGCTTTCCTTTTGCACAA
>SKIJ01000045.1 GCA_007116495.1 Cryomorphaceae bacterium
GCGCTCCCACTGTTCAATTAGAGGAAACATGGTATCTTTGGTTCGTTGCATAAATCAAAAATTTTGACAAAAATGCAACAGGTGGCGTGGTTGGGAAATATGGGGTTCGGCGGTTGCTTACGTATTAGGGGAAATCATCAAAAAAGCGGTTGAACTGGCAGATGAATGGATAGATGAAGACCCGCCCGTATTGGCGCAGCAAAAGGTGCTTAAAATGCTGATTGAAGAAGCATCTAATACCTCTTTTGGACAGCATTATAACTTTTCAGACATTCTGCAGTCTGACAATATGGAGGAGGCCTATCGCAAAAAGGTACCGTATTTCAATTACGAACAATTGCGCGAACAGTGGTGGCAGCGCGTTATCGACGGAGAGAGCGACGTGACTTGGCCGGGAAAGACGCGCTATTTTGCCGTGTCAAGTGGAACGACTAGTGCGCGTAAGCGCATCCCGGTAACCGAGCTTATGTTGGAGGCCATTCAGCGAGGAGGACTGCTGCAAATCAAAGGCGTTTCTGATTTTGACTTAGCCCCGGAGTTTTTTGAACGGGAGATATTGATGTTTGGAAGCAGTACCAACTTGAAGGAGGTAGAGGGAAGGTTAGAAGGAGAAATCAGTGGCATCAGTACCAGCAGAATTCCCTTTTGGTTTGAGTGCTTTTACCGCCCCGGTAAGGAGATTTCCTCCATCGACAACTGGGACGAAAGGGTAGAGGCTTTGGCTAAAGAGGCACCTAACTGGGATATCGGGGCCATATCAGGAATACCTTCTTGGATAGAGTTGATGCTGAAAAAAGTCATTGCATACCACAACGCGGAAAACATTCACGACATATGGCCCAACTTCGAAGTTTATACTTCCGGTGGCGTTGCGTTTGAGCCCTATCTCAAGAGTTTTGATAAAATTTGCGGCAAGCCCATAAAGGTAATAGATACGTATTTGGCATCAGAGGGATACATTGCCACACAGATGCGCAAGGACACCGACGCCATGACATTGATGACGGATAATGGCATTTATTTCGAGTTTGTGCCCCTAAATCCGGATTATATGGATAAGGACGGCAATGTTCTTCCGGATGCCCCTTCCTTGCGTCTTACTGAGGTGGAAGAAGGGGAGGAGTACGTGTTGATCATCAGTACGGTTTCCGGAGCGTGGCGATACATGATCGGCGATACAATAACGTTTACCGACGTGGAGCGTACAGAAATAAAAATCACGGGACGAACCAAACACTTTTTAAACGTCGTAGGTTCCCATTTGTCTGTCATGCAAATGAACAAAGCCGTTCAAGAGCTTGAAGACAAATACGAATGCAACATCAAGGAGTTTACCGTTGCTGCTGTTAATGTGGATGGAGATTACATACACTGCTGGTATTTGGGTGTGGATGGAGAATGTAATATCAGTAATGAAGAAGCCGGCGAGTTTTTGGACGCCACTTTGCGGCAAGCTAATAAAAACTACAACGTCGCACGAAATAAGGCCCTAAAGGGAGTGGAAGTAAATACCATACCCGCACGTGTATTTTCAGAATGGACGGAAGAAACCAAGAAAAAAGGAGGACAGGTGAAGGTTCCAAGGGTGATGAAAGAAGATGAAATGAAGGAATTGGAAAATTATTTACGAAAGAAGTAAAAGCGGCTGAACTAGAAAGTTCGAGAGACTTTATAGACAGACACGAATCAAGCTTCCTCTTTCTTTGCCATTAACTCGATGATTTCCTCGGGTGGGAGGTATAAGCGCTCCATTTTCTTAATGTATCGCTTCGACATGCCCGCCTCGTGGAGAATGAAGTTTTTAGTTTTTAGGATATACTCGCCCAGTCCGTGGTTTACAGCATATGTGTCAGCTGCGCGTTCTGCGGAAATGATGAACTGCTTTGAGGTGAGGTACAGCACCCCAAAAATAATCATTTCTAGATCATTTTTGGTGCGATAGTCCATGACGTGGCCAAGTTCATGGCCAATCCAGCCAACCAAAACATCTTCAGGCAGTTCTGTGAGAAAGATTTTCTTTCCCTTCAAGACGAAGCACTTACTCATCTTGATGAGATAAGAGCGCTTTTTCTTGAGGCCAAACATGCTGGCTACAAGTGGCTGGGCCTGCATCACAGATTTTCGAATATTGTCACTGAAAACAAACTTAATATGCACATCGTCCAGTTCCGGATAGTGCTTTAATGCCTTGATACACGCAGTTTCTATTTCGGTGGGGATGATTTTGTTTGAATTCATGGTAAATTAGTGTGTATATATCTACCGGAACTTCAGCTGTCAATGTTTGCAAAGGAGTGCTACGCACGCGCAGAGGCTCAGGGCATGGGCTGCTGCGCAGGCATGGAGCGCTACGCGCATGGGAAGTAGACGTAAGTGCAGAGGCAAGTCTGAGGTCGGGCAGAAGGGAATGGTACTTATGGTGTTGATATATCAATTGAATAGAAGATGCTTTGCTTATTTAGTGGATAAAAAAGTGCGTCAATAACTTTAGTGTCGCCCTGAAAAGAGGATGCCTACATAGCTGCAAACCGAAATCATATTCTAAGACTGAAATATGACAACCGTTAAAATAAAAATCAGTATTTTTGTGTGTATAATATTACAGTAATGGTAAAATCAATAAGAAGAAATGAGTAAATCAATAGTCATAACGGATGAAACAGTAATCAACAAAATCTACCAAATTTGAGGTAAAAAAGTAATGTTGGATAGGGATTTAGCAGAAATGTATGGGGTAGAAACAAGACGGTTAAATGAACAGGTTAAGCGTAATGAAAAGCGATTTCCTTATGATTTTATGTTTCAGTTGACTGAAAAGGAACTAGAAGATAGGATGTCGCAATATGCGACATCCAATAAAGAAAAGATGGGATTGCGAAAGCTACCGAATGTATTTACAGAACAAGGTGTAGCAATGATGTCAAGCGTTTTGAATAGCGATACAGCCATAGAAGTAAATATTCAAATCATCCGCATTTTCACCCGAATAAGAGAAGTGCTTTTAACGAATAAAGAAGTGTTGTTGAAAATGGAGCAAATAGAAAAGAAGGTGCTAGAACAAGGGCAAAAATCCAATAAACACGAAGAGCAAATACAACTAATTTTTAATGCTTTGAAACAGCTTGATTCTATTCAAAAATCTGTTTTTTTACTGGTGTTTTCAAATGTAAAACAAACGTACTATATCATCCTATTAGGTTAAGAAATAAAAAAACATTGCCAAAAAGAAACTAATTAGTTACCTTTGCATATTGGAAAGCCATGAGAACCTTAGAGCCCTATAAAAACCACTTTTGGGATTTTTATCAATCTCAAAGTCCTTCTGTTCAGGAAAAGATTGATTATGTTTTAGAGATTGTGATCAGTATGGAGAGGATTCCTAAACATTTTTTTAAACATTTGGAAGATGGCATTTATGAGATTCGGGTAAAAGCGGGGAGTGATATTTACCGCATATTTTGCTTTTTTGACGAGGGAAAGCTGGTGATTTTGCTTCATGGTTTTCAGAAAAAGAGCCAGAAGACACCACGAAAAGAGATAGCAAAAGCTAAACAACTAAGAACAGCGTATTATGAAGACAAAGACCATCAATGATCATCTTGACCGCAAGTACGGAAAAAGCGGCAGTAAAAGCCGTGATGATTTTAAGGAAAAAGCTCAAGCGTATATGATTGCCGAAATGCTAAAAGCAGCTCGCAAGGAAGCAGATATGACCCAGCAGCAGTTGGCCGATAAGTTAAACGTTAAGCGTTCGTATATATCCAAAATCGAGCGTGCAATCAGCGATATGCGGCTATCGACGCTAAAAAAAATCGTTGAAGAAGGTTTAGGAGGAAAGCTACGGATAAATGTAGAACTGTAGAGGATTCTATGTAGAACTCCTTTGTGTATTCACTTCCAAAGGTCGTAATCAATCACAATTCGTACATTTACACCACAGACCGCATCGGCACCTACCGACCGGATCTAACACCAAGGTATATGTATGCACCGGACGCCATAATAGAGTGGAACGAAGAGAAAGGGTATATGGTTTTATACCTACAGCATGCTTTTATGGAAATGCAGACAGAGATATCAAGTCCTTACTATACCGTAGAACGCGGAGCGAAGCGTTATGAGTTGAAAAACCACTTGGAAATGTACAAAGCGTAATCACAGACAAGCGGATATTAAACTCTCTCAACAACAGCTTTACCGCAGACGTGGTAAGTACGAATGATTATTACGGGCTTGGAATGGTGCAGCCGGGGAGGAGTTATAATAGTCCTGATTATCGGTATGGGTTTAACACGCAAGAGAAGGTAGATGAAGTCAAAGGCTCCGGAAACCACTATACAGCGGAGTTTTGGTTGTATAATCCAAGAGCGGTTCATAGATGGAATATGGATCCAAAAGCGCATCCCGGGTTTAGTCCGTATGATATTATGAGAGGGAATCCGATTATGTTTAATGATCCGTATGGAGATACAGTTAACATTGAGCATAGAACAGGTTTTTTAGGCTTAGGAAAAAAACAGACTTTAA
>SKIJ01000006.1 GCA_007116495.1 Cryomorphaceae bacterium
TACATTTTACATTCTACATTTTCCATCCTTCATTTTACATTCTACATTAATTTTGCCCCATGATCAGCAAACTATTCAAATTCCTCCTCAAATACATTCCTCGTCCTTGGTTGATACGATTGAGTTATCCGGCTAAGGCCATTTTACCGTTGTTGCTGCGCGGAAACCGCTATGTGGATCCCATCGACGGGAAGGGGTACAGAAAGTTTTTACCCTACGGTTACGGCGATCGTCAGCGACCAAATGTCTTGGCGCCGGGAAGTTTGAGCCTAGAGCGGCACCGTCTCCTTTGGCTATACCTAAAGCGCCACACAGATTTCTTTACCGCCGAAACGTCTATGCTGCACGTGGCACCCGAGCAGTGCTTTTACAAGCGCTTCCGAAACATGAAAAACCTAAATTATGTCACGGCTGATTTGGAGTCCCCCTTGGCCGATTTGAAGTTTGATCTTCACGACATCCCCCTTCCAGATAATACCTACGACATCATTTTTTGTCACCACGTACTCGAGCACGTCGAAGACGATATTCGCTGTATGCAAGAGCTTTGTCGGGTACTCAAGTCCGGCGGTATGGCCATCATGCAGGTGCCCCAAGATATCAATCGCAAAGAGACATTTTCCGACCCCAGCATAACCGATGAATCGGAGCGTATACGCTTGTTTGGACAGTACGACCACGTACGTGTTTACGGTTTAGACTATCCGGAGCGTCTTCGTTCGGCCGGTTTTAAAGTGGAAGAGTATCACTTTGAAAAGGACCTGACGGCGGAAGAGATTGATAAGTACAGGCTTATGCCGAAGGAAATTTTATACGTTTGTAGTAAGTAGTAACTGTTTCTTTTTTTGTAGTAGAGGAGTCAACGTGCAATAATGCCTACATCCACGTTTTGTTTTCACGTTCTACTTTGTAAAGCAAATAATCACGCAGGTATGCTGCATTCTCAGTTGGCAAGTACGGTAATGACACGTTGCCACCGGCAGTGCAGACGGTTAGTTTTCTGAAGCCCAAAGCCGTACTTATTGGATGGGTAGATAATACCACCGCTTGTATTTTTTCGTATCGTACAAATACGTGCTCGTGTTCAAAAAACACCGTTCTCTTTTCCAATCCTGTGTTTAAAAGATTGATGTGGTAATAGCGGTAACTGCGCCCGTATAAAATCCCCAAGCCAATCCAAATAAATAGGAGCGTCCAAATAACTAAGCCAAAGGGAAACAGCAGTCCGACAGCCGTGAGCAATAGCGTGAAAACTAAAAATCGCAGTACAATTAGTAAGCGTCTACCGGAGTGAATATCCACGCTTGTTTTCCATGAGTTGTATGCGTCTTCACTGTAATCGTGCAGTAAATTCCAGGCGATGTCGGTGCCGGCTCCCGGTATGGTCAACGACCGTTTGACGTCATTTCCCACTTGTTTGAATCGCAGCTCGTTAAAGTTTGCCAGGCGCTGCAGAGGATTTTGCACCAAGGTGAACGTTTGAATTCTTCGCTCGCGAAGATGAACTTCTGTCGTTTTCAGTAATCCGTGTCGGGCTACCAAGTATTTTCCCAAGTCTTTTAGGGTGAAGTTGTAATATTTCAGCACGGTGGTCACCAATGATGCGGCTAGACTTATGGCAACAAATGCGCCCAAGAAATTAAACCAAAGCTTCAGCGAGCCAAACTGTATGCCCGACTCCGCAATTTGCTCATAGGCATATGTTTCGAGATGAAAGCGCTCCGTAACTTGAAGGAGGTAAAAAATTCCAATGAAAATGTAAGCAGACGATTTTAAGTGATTTATGGTTAACCCTACCATTATTAATTTACCAAATCTATGGTTTAGTAATGTTTTTTCCTTTTTTTTGACCTTGTCTCTAATTGATTGCGTTTCCTTATTTGCATCAATATCTGATGTCAGGTCGTCTATATTCTGTGTTGTTTTTTCCTGAATAAATTCCTTAAACGCCAATGCTTGTTCAATGTCTAAGGCTTTTAGATTTACTTCGTCACCGGAGCTTCCCGCAGTATCAATTTTTACCCGGTAGACATCCAAAATTTTTTGTAAAAACGTTTGCTCCATTGAAACCGACTGTACTCTATCAAAGGGGACACTTATTTTTTTAAATCGAAAAAACCACTCGTGTACGATGATTTCTTTATCGGTTGTCCAAAATTTATAGTTGACATAATGCACGATGCCCAGCACAATGGCGATGACAGAAATACCGAAAACGGCATAAAGAAAATACCATAGTGTTTGCCAGCTGAAATTGACAAATAAAGGGATAAAAAGAACCCAAGCCGAGCGAAAAAATTGCCTTAAAAACATGAGTGGACTGCTGATTAAGGCAAAGCTCGAAAGACGGTTGGGCTTATGCCAGTTCATCTCCATGTTCCGTGTTGTTTCGCTGGTTATCGGCTGCTTGCGCTATTTCCTCTGAGTTTTTAGCTAAGAATAAAAGGTGGTCTTTCAGATTTTCGGCCAATTCATATGTTAATCCGGGCAGCGTGAGGTCCGCTTGATTACCTCCGGCAGTGTAAATATTTAGGTGGGCGATACGGAAGAGCTGTTCGAGTGGTCCTTGTCCCAGACTTACGTGTTGGATCCGATTGACCGGTATGGTGGTTACGGAGTAGAAAAGTCTTCCGTATTCGTACGTTACGTCGTGGGTGCGAACCAAAAACTTACGGGTGGGGAAAACCACAACCACTAAAACAGTTAAAAACGTCCAAATGGCAAGCACTCCGATGAGTATTAGCAGTCCGGGCTCGATGGCCATATCGGGTTCAAATTGATACACACCGAACCATATACCGAGAACAACGGTGAGTTGAATGGCTTTTTGAATGAGTAACACGGCAAGGTATCTCTTCTCAATACGCTCGGTGGGAATACCCTGAACGCTCGGTAAGAATGTAGATGCCAAGGGCTGATTTTCAAATGTTGATTGTTCACTCATGCTGAGATGTGTTTGAGAGTCAAATGTACGTTTTACATTTTGGTTCAATGCTGTATATTCATCCACGCAACGAGAGGCATTGATTGGTATGAAAACAATAGTGTCATAGGGTTGTGTTGAATGGTTAAGTGGCATGTAAACAAGTGGATAGCAACAGTCGATGTTTTGTGTTATACAACTTACATGCTACTTTAAATCAACATCATCAAATCACATTGGTTTAAAAAATGTTTAAAACACTACTTTTTTCCTTCTTATTCACGTTTGTTTCTATCAGATTTTTATCTGCTCAACAAGAAATCGATTTTCGAGATGAAACCTGGTGGGGAGTGATGACCTCCGTTCAGGTATCTAAAAACTGGACGGTATGGAATGATGCGCATTTTGTCAATGATCTTTTTTTTATTCACCGAATGGGCTTCACCTACCACGCGAAAAACATCCCGCTAAATACCACCGTAGGCTATGGCTATTTGACGTTAA
The DNA here is from genome assembly GCA_007116495.1 of Cryomorphaceae bacterium. Classification (GTDB taxonomy): domain Bacteria; phylum Bacteroidota; class Bacteroidia; order Flavobacteriales; family Schleiferiaceae; genus CSBr16-58. Next base: position 3,428 of record SKIJ01000006.1, read on the forward strand.
CCGCTCCTTGGTCGGAAGGCGGTCTTATCCGAAACGAGCACCGACCTTGGATGCAAACGGTATATCGACTGCCGAAAAAAGGCAATTTTACCAGCAGTTTACGGTTCCGCTTTGACACGCGTTTTTTTCAAGATTTGGACAGAGAAAATGAGGAGCTGTTGAGTAGTTATTCACTTAACTACCGTTGGCGATTCAACTACGGGTTGCGTTACAATGTAGGGGAAGTGTTTGACGGACGATTCAATGTATCGTTTTCGCTCATTAATGAGGCATTGTTTATAAGTGGCCCCGGATCAAATGGTGTACGGCACGAGCATCGTGTTTTCGGTATGGCAAACTTTGGTTTCGAATCCTTCACACTATCAGCGGGGTACATTACGCGTTACATCAATATCAGTAATGAACGTGCTATCTTCGCGCACGGCCCGGTGTTTTGGATATTCATCAATCTAAATGCAAAACGGAAGGACGCCTCGAAAATAGAGGAATTACCCGTAGATCATATGTATTAAGTGTGTTTTGGATTTGCAAGAATAACGGGTTGTGGTGCCTTCTTCGTTTTCTACTAGTTGTTGAGTTGTTTAGACGTTTAGTTGTTGAGTAGTTTGTATGCACATAAAGTGATGCTCCGGCTTTGGAAATTCTGTTTACGACAAACAATACGTAATACCATTCTCAATTAACTCCCTCCGGTCGTTGAGCTACGCTTCACTCCGGTTTTCAATTAACCCTTACAATCAATAATCCCCAGAAATCTCCGTGTAACAAAAACCTCCCCATTCCATCACCAAACGCACACGAGTAAAAATACCAAAACCTTCAGAGCTACTACCTTTCGCGTCAGCGGAAACCCTCCGTGTCCTCCGTTACTCTCAAACAGAACAAGAAAAAAGGATTCATTTCCAAATTAATTCCCACAATCTATCGACAGTCCCCAAAAA
>SKIJ01000112.1 GCA_007116495.1 Cryomorphaceae bacterium
AATATCTGAAAAACTTCTTGAAAAGTATAGTTAGAGCATCTGACTGTTAATCAGAGCCCCGATAGCTATCGGGGTTGGTTCGAGCCCAAGAGGAGGAGCTTAAAGCCGGAGATTTTTGTCTCCGGCTTTTTTTATTCACACAGTCAGTCCACTAACCACACATTTGCAGATGCTCCTTCAATGAGTCGATTGTCGCCTCTGCAATAAGTTGAGTAAATGCGGATTTATCATGTGCTGTCTGACATTTCTCCAACGCAGTATAATAGCGTAAACGCGAAGCATTATCCCCCTTCACATTAGCGATGGTGTATCCATGCGACAACAAAATGAGATTCATCACTAATCGAGATGTGCGACCATTTCCGTCGATAAAGGGATGAACTGTTACGATACGCTCATGCATTTCGGCAGCTAATACCACCGGATGCATAATATCCCTGTTCTCTGCATAGAAAATGAAAACATCCTCCATTAACTTCGGAACCAAATACGGCTGAGCAGGAACAAAGGATGACCCTCCAATGCGAACGGGAACACTTCTATACTTCCCTGCGTTTTCGCGATCTATACCTTTTAGAACAAGATGATGCAGCTCTTTGAGAACACGCTCATTGAAATCCACACGTCTGGCTACCAAATCATAGAGGTAGTCGATTGCCTCGGAATGATTAATTGCCTCCAAATGCTCGCGCATAGATTTGCCGCCAATGGTTATGCCCTGGTTTACGACCAAATGTGTTTCTTGCATGGTCAGTGTATTACCTTCGATGCGGTTGCTTTCGTAGGTGTAATTTACGCTGAAATACTCTTCCATCTTTCGAATTTGCCCAATATCCAAAGGACGATTGGATTTCCATTTGACTAGTAATTCATCACACTCAGCGAGCTTAAGCTTGATTTCCTCGGATAGACCTTCTGCATGGGCATGACGCTGGGATAAACGATACTTTACTTTACCCTCTGCCACCATTAATGCCTCTAAGGCTATGGTATCGCAACCAATGTCTCGCAGTATTTTATCGCTGAGCCAATGAGACAAAGTAGACTCCATGGGCAAACTCAATGCTACGCATAAATCAATTACATTCTTACGCGTAGCCGTGCGTTCGCTTCTTTCTATTTTACTCAAAATTGCCGAATCGATACCTGTACGCATGGATAAATCGCTCAATGTCCATGCAAATTGCTCGCGTGCGCTGCGTATGATTTCTCCAAATGTTTTCATTTTGACAATTTTTAATTTGACAAATTTAGTCAAATTTATTGGATATATGTCAAAGTCTAAAAAAAATTTATCCAACAATTTTTCATTAGCTAAAATCAACCTCCAAACAAACGACCTTGTCCATCAAGGCATTTCGTTGATGAAGAACTGATTTGTTAATAACGTGGTTGCATAGCGTTTGGTTATTGATGAATGAATGGCATGCTAACAAATACGTAAATGAATCCAGTTACCGGATTAACAGATCACAGAGTTTGGCAAAGCTGTTTGACAGCCGTATTTCAAGGATGGTAAATAATGAACATGTTGGATTTGAGTAAATTAAAATAAGTGATTGACATTTTACCTAGATTGATTTCAAAATGTTGCTGTTTTGTAAATGTTAGTTAATGATTGACGCATTACATTTGTGCTCATGCTCAATCGATTGTTCTTCAAGCCCATCGACAATGCACCGCTGATTGTATTTCGGTGGCTGTTTGGTTTGCTCATTTTCTTGGAGTCCGTAGGAGCCATTGTTACCGGCTGGGTTCGCGTAAATATGGTTGAACCCTCATTCAGTTTTACGTTTATTGAATTTGAATGGCTAAACGTGCTGCTGGGTCCTCAGATGTATGCATTTTACGCTGTGATGGGTGTATTTGGGTTAATGGTGATGTTCGGATGGTTTTACCGATTTGCCATGATGGCGTTTACGGTAATGTGGACAATCACCTATCTTATGCAGAAAACATCATACAACAACCATTACTATTTATTGATACTGATTTGCATCATTATGTGCTTTTTACCAGCACATCATTACGGCTCCATGGATGTCCGTCTAAAGCGGGTGCGTTCTCGGCACCACATGTTTAACTGGCATCGTTGGTCGTTGATTCTTATGATGGCCATCGCATACGTTTACGGGAGCATTGCCAAAATATATCCTGACTGGCTCGATGCAACATTCATTCGGCGGGCTTTTACCAATCGGTATGACACTCCTTGGCTGAGAGAGTTGTTCAACGATTCAACGTTTCACTACTTCATAGCTTACAGTGGAATTGCCTTTGATTTACTGATCGTTCCGGCATTGCTTTGGAAACGCACACGCTTGTTTGCCGTAATCGCATCGTTTGTTTTTCATCTCTTTAATTCGGCGGTGTTTCAAATTGGGATTTTTCCATATTTGTCGCTGGCGTTTCTGCTGTTTTTTTACCCACCAAACACCATCAGACGGAAAATACTACCCTCCAAACCACCATCGATGTTTACGCGCACACTTGTTCCAAAACACGCTTCATTCGTTAAGGGATTTGTCATTTCGTTTTTTATTGTGCAGTTGATATTACCGGTACGACATCATGTCATAAACAGCAACGTTTTTTGGTCGGAAGAAGGACACCGAATGAGTTGGCGAATGATGCTGCGGAGCAAATCCGGCTATATCCATTACACCGTTATCGATGTGGAAACCAATGAGCGCATTCCCATTCGCTTAGAAGACCACCTCACCCCCAAACAAGTACGGGGTTTGGCAACACATCCGGATATGATCTGGCAGTTTGCCCAATACATCAAAAAACACCACGCTGAAAAAGATCGCGATGTAGCGGTGTACGCCAACGCGATGGTAAGCCTAAACGGGCGACCCAAAAAGCCCCTTATTGACGTCGATGTCGACCTTTCTTCTGAGCCATGGAGACGCTATTCTGCCCAACCATGGATTACAAAAAAATACGACTAAATTTTATCATTTCACTGATAGCATAACCTATATGCTGGAAGATTAGATTTACAATCCCGATAAATACTAACATTCAGTTATTTGCATAATTATTTGCCCCCTCAAATATGTGTTCTGCTTTGTTATTTTCTATATATTTGTGAAATATTATGATAAAGCATTTACAAAAATACCTTTTTGTTTTAATTATTATTTCTAAATCGTTGTCGGGGCAAGTACCACCCATTGTCAGCACTCCCCCTGCCGATGGTGATACCATTCACACCTGCGTCAATGATACGGTTGCTTTTTCTACAACCAACCCGAATGCAACGGGCTGGATTTTTCCCGGTGGTAATCCGGGGTCAAGCTCCAATCTTTCTGAAGACGTTGAATTTAATACAGCCGGAGTATTCCAAGTAACACTTACCACGTCGTTTGGTGACTTCAATGTTTACGTCAACGTGATGAATCCCACCCCGGTGAACATCTCTTTTCCATCGGATACAGTGTGTTTGAGTGATACCCTCATCATGCTTGATAGTGCTGCGTTTCCGATGGGGGGCAGCTTTTCCGGCCCCGGTGTTTCCGGCAATGTATTTAACCCTGCTGCTGCGGATACTGGTTCGCATACGCTGTATTACACCTACACCAATCGCGCTGGTTGTGTTACGATTGATAGTGTCGTTGTTGACATTTGGCCTGCCCCCGACGCATCTTCATTTGCTTCAAACGGAACCTTCGATGTGTTTTTTGGACGACCGACCTACTACTTTTGTACATCGGCAGGAAACCAAACGTTTCAGCTAAACTTCACCGGCATCCCTCATGATTACGATTACTTTGAGCTTCACGTAGACGACAGTTTAATCTTCAGCGACACCACAGCATTACCCTCATTTTATCCCGTTACATTTCAGAATACGGGAATATATCCCACAACGTTATACTTGTATTCTGCAAATGGATGTGTTGCCTCAAAAACCATAGACTTATTCTTTGGCGCTAACCCCAGTGGCGGTATCCTATCTCCCGGAAATACCGTGCGTTGTCTGCCTTCTGACAGTTCGGGAATTGAATTGAGCTTTCCCCTTCAAGGGTTTTTGCAAAATGAAACAGGAACCATTTACGAGTTTGAAGTCAATGATGGCAGCCCCCCGATCATCTTTGTTCACCCGCCACCGGATACATTCAGACACACGTTCTACGAACACTCCTGCGGTGTTAATTCACCAAATGCCCAAAACGCCTATTTTGTGAAGCTTACCATCACAAACCCCTGTGGAAGTACATTTTCTTCCGTAGACCCCATTGTGGTTTCTGCGCCCTCAGAAGCCGAGTTTGAAATGCCCGATACGGCTTGTGTTGACGAAATTGTGGAAATCGACAATCAAGCCATTGGTGG
>SKIJ01000020.1 GCA_007116495.1 Cryomorphaceae bacterium
GTTCTATTGCTGTTTCACGTTGCTACAAAGCGGTTACGTCCTCTTCCTTTGGTATTGTTAATGTTGGGAGTCACATCGTTGCCACCACTTTTAATATGGAGCATGAAGCTCAGAGGTGGATATATACCCGCTTTTTTCTTCATGTCGTTGGCAATGTTTATTCTGAGCCGTAAGCGCGTATGGCCCATTCACATGCTCTTTTTCGGAGCTTCTTTGTCGTTGATGATTCAAAGTCATCTGCTATGTGGCGTTTTTGCCATTGTACCCATTTCTACGTTGCTCAAAAGAAACTATTTGAATCCTTACCACATCATATTTGCTTCTTTTGGGGTCATTATTGGGTGGATGATTACTTTAATTGGGAAAACACCTAAGTTGCTCTTCCCGGCTGACACAGATCGCTTTGCAGACAGTTTCGCGGTATTCAGCGCACCGATCATACACGATTTCTGGCAATTTTTAAGTGGACAGTTTTTGTTTTGGCAAACACCATCACCATCGTTAATTTTCTTAGTTGTTCCTCTTTTGTTAACTGCACTGATCATAAAAATGATGGTTGGTCCGCAGCGCATTCAAATGGCTTTACTCATATTGGGAGTGATAGTATTCTATTGGCTTTTTCAACCATTTCCCCTCCGTTATGGCGTACCTTTCTTACTGGCATTATTGGCAATGGTTGCATCGTCACCGCCTAATATTCGCGGGCAGTGGTTGGTTATTCCAACAGCATACATCATTTTGATCCCATTTATTACTCCGTTTCTTCATTCACATTTGCACTCCAAAGAGTCTACAAGAACGGAAAACCAAATACGAGAATGGGTAAAGCGCGATGCTGAATATGCAACGGTATTCTGTGAAGACGAAGCTCTCGCCTACATATTAAACTTTTATGGAGAAACCCACTACCGAGCTAAACCGGCATACAGTCGATTTCAACGCGATTGGTACGATGCAGAGCACGCGTTGCAGTCGAATGATGCTGTGGGGTTGATTAGTCAAAGACCGGTTATAAACGACATGATAGGTTCACCAATAGGTTTATCATTTTATTTTTATGATGCTTTAGACCATTCTGATTTGAAGAAATTGGGCTTTGAGTTGAAAGAATGAGTATTTTCTACGTACATTTGGCCTGGATATTGAAATACGTTAAGCGAACAGCACTTTTTATTGATAATTGCAATGAAACCTGTGTCGCATAGATACCATAACCAAACACTGATGGCTGCCTTGCAACATCCTTGTTAATGTAATTTTTGAATGATGAATTTATACAAACAAGTCACCCTCCTTAGTTCAATGTTGCTGCTAACTGCAGGTGCACAAGCTCAGAGATTGAAGGCAACAGTTGATAAAGAATTCAAGGTTAAAAATATTGAGTTGAGTTATCAGGGCACCGGTCCCGGCCCTGTAATGTTTTTTGATGCTAAGAAACACAGTTTTTTAAAACTTGGTGTGTCGGATAAAGTAATGGGTGCCGTTTTTGATCCATCTACTTGGAACATTGTATCTGATAAAAATATAAAGAAGTTAGCCAAGGCGAAAAAATCAGGTTATGAGCCAATTCAGTTTTCATACTTAGAAGGTAAGCCGGTTGCGCTGATGCGTAAAGACAACGACAAAGATGTGCGTCGCGTTTATATGCAGCCGTTTGACAACAATTTTGAGCCCATAGGTCGTCGTCCAATTTACATTGGAAGAGGTGCGCCGTGTAACGTGAATGATCTACGAGATAAAGTCAAAATTATAACCGATAATAACAGCAAACACAGAGGCTACCTTTCAAGCTTAAACTGCTCAAAAGGAGAGGCAATTACATTTTCCTATTTGTCACTTGACGCCGAAGGTAAAACCATTTTTGAGAAAAAGTTTAGAACATCAGAAGATTACAACCGCCACGATGGAGAACTCATTGTATACGATGCAAATAAAGCGTTTTACGTCGTTGTAAATAAGGGTTCGAAAGGTAGAAATCACGAAGGTAATGGGCTTTACGAAATCATAGATGATAAAGAGACCAAGTTTTTTCCTTTAGAAATAAGAGGTTACGTTGTTCGCGACTTTACAGCGTATCACGGTAAAGACGATAACCTTCACCTACGCGGTATGTTATCCAAAGAGGGAAACCTAAGTTTAGCGGGTGTTTTTTCTATGACATTTGACGTTGCTAAACAAGAGTACACTAATCTCAATATTCAACAACTAGACGGTGAATCATTAAAAGAGTCACTTAAGGATAAAAAGCGATTAAAACCCAAACAAATTGATCCGGATGCACCTGCTCCAGAGTATATCATTACCGGGTCACATCTTGACCGCAACGAAAACATCTATTTGTTTGCACAAGATATGGAAGTAAAATCGGAGCGTGTGATGCAGGTTGCAACGGGTGTAGAGGAAGTCATTCGTCATGCATATATGCGCGACATAATGGTTATAAAAATAGACGCTGATGGAATACTCACTTACACGGAAATAGTGCCATCCTCAAATGTGTACACCAATCATATGCCCGAGCGCGGTTACTCCTTTTTCTTTCATGACGAACAGCTTTACGTGCTTCACCCATCCTATCAGTTAGGTATCTCTACTTGGGATACTGAAGAGAGTGAGGTAAACCAGCCGCAGATGCTCAATACACTCAACAACGAAATAGCTGCGACCATCATAAATAAAGAAGGACTTGGTGATTCGAGAACCATTTTTGATTTGAGTAGAAAGTACGCATCATTTGACCCGTCTATGGTTCTCTATGATCGATCAAAAAACAAAGCGTTTATTTTAGCTAAGCAGAGTAAAAAGAGAACCAAAGCAATGATGTTGAGTGTGATGTTACCGGAGGTGGAAGAAGATCCTGCTACAGTTGATGCTGGGGCTGATAAGGCTCAGACGGACAATGCAAAAGACAAAAAAAAGAAAGCAAATAAAGACGCCGCAGGTAACGATAAAAAAGAAGACGCTAAAGAAACAGAGACAAAAAGTGGTGATGCTGATAAAAACAGAAAACCCAAACGCGAACGTCCCGGTAGGAGTAGAACTCCGCGGCAACGCAGTCGATGATTCCGGGCAAGAAGTACAAAAACCCACCATTGATTTTGGTGGTTTTTTTTCACAAATAGATTAGCTGTAATTAATTTAAGATAAAATATCATGGAGTGGAAAACGGTTAAAGAATATGAAGATATTACTTATAAAAAATGTGATGGCGTAGCTCGAATTGCCTTTAATCGTCCCGATGTTCGCAATGCATTTCGTCCTAAAACAGTATCGGAGCTCTTCGAAGCATTTGTAGACGCCAGGGAAGATACCAGCATTGGTGTTGTCTTATTTTCAGCTGAGGGGCCATCTTCTAAGGATGGTGTTTGGTCGTTTTGTAGTGGAGGTGATCAAAAATCGCGCGGTCATCAAGGATATGTCGATGACGATGGTATGCCGCGACTAAACATCTTAGAAGTACAACGTCTCATTCGTTTTATGCCTAAAGTTGTTATTGCTGTTGTTCCCGGTTGGGCTGTAGGAGGGGGGCATAGTCTTCATGTTGTCTGTGATTTAACATTAGCCAGTAAAGAGCACGCAATTTTTAAGCAAACTGATGCCGATGTTACCAGTTTTGATGGTGGATACGGATCAGCTTATCTTGCTAAAATGGTTGGCCAAAAACGTGCTCGCGAAATCTTTTACCTAGGTCGAAACTACTCTGCCACTGAAGCTTATGAAATGGGTATGGTGAACGAAGTGGTTCCTCACAACAAATTAGAAGTTACCGCCTACGAATGGGCTCAGGAAATACTCGCTAAATCACCCACATCCATTAAAATGATTAAGTTTGCGTTTAACCTCACAGATGATGGTATGGTTGGACAACAAGTATTTGCTGGAGAAGCAACACGCCTCGCTTACATGACAGACGAGGCAAAAGAGGGGCGCAATGCTTTTTTGGAAAAGAGAAAGCCAGACTTTAAGGATATCAAATGGATACCTTAGAAAGAGACGACCTATTAGGTATTCATTAAACGCAACCATCTTTCGCGCGTTGTTTGACCTATTTCTGCTTACTAAAGGTGTGTGTAACATTAACAATTCGAATGTTTCCAAGGTTGAGCATTTGAAGCAGTTTGTTGGAGAAGTCATTATCAAATTAAGCCAACGATGAAATTTATTTTGATAATATTCATCTACATCATAACTTTGTCCAAAAGGTCATGTTTATGGCATACAAGGTGCCCACACATTGCAAGGATTGTTCGGTTAACAATGCCTGCTTTCAACATTTAACAGCGGAAGAACTGAACGAAGTTGCCACAGAAAAGGGCTGTTCGGTATTTAAAAAAGGCCAAGTAATAATGGCTGAAGGCAGTAAGCCATCCGGTGTTTTTTGTATCAATCGCGGAAAAGTTAAATACACAAGGTTGGGGTCTGAGGGACGTGACCACATCATTCGTTTGGGAAAAGAAGGAGATTTGATAGGTTACCGCTCTGTTTTGGCTAATGAATCTCTATCCGCATCCATCGTAACGCTTGAAGAGACACATACCTGCTTTATTCCCAAGTCTTTGTTGTTTGACTTCATTAAAGAAAATAATGGATTTTCCTTGTCCTTAATGCAGCAAGCTTGTCATGATCTTGGCGAGTCGGGAAAAATGATTACCAACTTAGCGCAAAAAAATGTTCGCCAAAGATTGGCTGAAGTCTTACTTATGCTCAACGCAAAGTTTGGAGCCAATGAAGAAGGTCATTTAAATGTTAAGCTGAGTCGGGAGGAGTATGCCAATATGGTTGGAACAGCTACCGAAACGCTAATCCGATTACTCTCTGACTTTAAGCAAGAGGGACTGATTGAGTCGAAAGTAAAAATGATTCGGCTGTTGCAACCTAACAAGTTAGCAGCAATTGCCCAACTCAACGATTTTTAAAAATTAAAACCCCGCTTCTTTTACGGCTTCCAATGCATCGGCGTGCATCTTGTGAAATCGCTCCTCTACATTGTCGGTAAGTGTTCCCCTTACAATTTGCTTCACACCTTCCGTTCCTCCGGTCTGCTCCTTTGAAAACCGAAACCCTTGTTTCATTGGCCCTGCTTCAAATTCTACGTAGTAGTGTTTATCCAACGTGTAAATAATGATTCTCATACGAGGGTGTGCAATGGTGTCGGCTACTCTCATAATTCTACATTTATGCGTAAGTTAATCAATCGATTGGTTAAAAAATTGGGTACTGCATACTGTCGGGAAGAACTTGCGTCGGGATTTCCGGAGTTGATCTCCCTAATCCATAAGTAGGATATGGTATTGCGAATTCCCAAGAGGTTAAAGACATCTAATCCGATACTTGCCGCTTTGAAGTTATTGAGAAAATCCCACTTTGCAGTTTTGCCTTTTTCTTTTAGCACCTTAATGATTCCTATGTCAACGCGTCGGTAATCGCTGATGCGAAATATGTTTTCTGAGGGTGCGGCTCGTGGTGGCTGAAATGGCTGTCCTGTTCCGTACATTGCCGTAACACTTACCTTCCAACTGTCGTCTCCTGGAAAATTGTCTTGAAAAAATATACTTGTGTTTACCAATTGATCCGTAGGACGAGGGAGGTAGCCAAGTTCAGGGAAATCGTCAAACTGCTCGCGAATGGTCATCACCGACAAACTAAACCAAGAAGTGACTCCCTTTACAAACTCACCGTGAATACGAAAATCGAGTCCGGTTGCGTAACCTGAGGCGTCATTTTGGGCACTGTAACGCAGCCTTACGTTCTCCATTTGATAGGTTACCAGATTTTGCAAATCCTTATAGTATAGTTCGGTGACAATTCTAAAGTCTCGATCCCACATTTCGATTACGTGATCGTGCCCTAAAACAAAGTGAATGGCTTGTTGAGCGCGTATGTCTCGATTTATTTCCCCTTCTAAATTCCGCATTTCACGATAAAATGCCGGTTGATGGTAGTAGCCCGCAGAGAGCCGGAAGATTTGTTCAGAATTTTTGAATGGTTTTACTTTTAGTGTTGAACGCGGACTTACGACGGTTTGTCCATTGAGTGACCAATGATTGGCGCGTATGCCGGCTGAAAGTGAGAATTCGCGACCTGCCCATTGCCACTTTCTGTGGTTTTCAATAAATCCCATTACGCGGTGAGAAAAAACAGATCCTCGGGCATTAAAGCTTTCAAACATGTTCACTCCGTCTATGGGTTGTTCCACGATTACGATATCGTTGTCGTCGCCGCGAATGATGTTTGACTCACGTTGATGAGGTAAACTATACCCCGTAGAGTCAATGTATTCCCATTCTTGATATCGGTCGCGAATGTCTTCGTATTGCCATTTAATTCCGGCACGCCAGGTACTTTTATCGGTAACGTAAGTGGTATTTAGGTCTAAATTGGCCACAACGGCATCCAATCGGTTTCGAGCAAAATTGTGGAATCCTCCCGTTCCTCGTAGAAAATCTACTTCGCCAAAATTATCGCTCCCAAGATCGTTGTCCAGCTCACTTAAGCGATACGCCCCAATCACGTCAAAGTATTCTTGTTCAATGCTCTGGTATATGGAAGATGATAACTGTACGCGAAGGTTTTTTTGCGGCTTCCACTCGGTGCTTAATGCGTGAAAATTGGTAATGAAGTCGTAGTCTTCTTTTCCGTCAAAAAAGACATTCAACCTTAGTGCCTGTTGGAAACTACCAAAACTCGTCTCGCGGGAGGTGGGGATGACTTCGTATACGTTTCGACTGATATTTCCAAGATAACTTATGGTGATTTCGTCGGTAAGGTTATAATTCAACGATGCTTGTACATCGGTAAAGCGTGGACGAAAGTCAGCCTCCGTGTCCATTGAGCCTAAAAGAAGATTGTTTTGACGATACCGAGCACTGACGAGATAGTCGAAACGCTTATTTTTACTCACACCTTCAGTGGTTAGTGATCCACCCAAAAATCCTGCCTGCATACGTAAGCCAAACTCCGTTGGGCGACGGTAGCGGATGTCCAAAACGGAAGCCATACGGTCGCCGTAACGCGCATCAAAACCACCTGCAGAAAAATCAACACTTTGCACCATATCGGTATTGATGAAACTAAGTCCTTCTTGCTGTCCATTTCGCACTAAAAAAGGACGGTAAACTTCGATCCCGTTGACGTAAACCAAGTTTTCATCAAAATTTCCCCCGCGCACGGAGTACTGCGAACTCATTTCGTTTCGCGAACTCACGCCTGCCATGGTGCGCAGAATGCCCTCAACACCACCCATAGGGCCCACAAACGCTTCAATGTCTTTCACATCAACATTGGTGGTGTTTTCCATTCTGTTTCGGCTGGTTACCTCAAATTCATCAAGATCGGTGGTAGAGGAAGCAAGCTGTATCTTAAGGGTATAAACTTTTCGCGATTCGATGTCTAATTGTACCGAATCTCGGTAGTAATTGGGGTGGTTTACAAATACGGTTTGTTCTCCACTATGTTGCGTGAGTAGTGAAAACCTCCCTTTTGAATCTGTCTTTGTAGAGTCCTCTTTAATAAAGACATCTACGTTATCAATCCACACGCCATTGCGGTCGGTAACTGTTCCTTCTACGATGGATTGCGCATTAACCAATACCGGTGATGCAAATAATACGTAAAGGGCGAATAGCTTACGCACTTATGAGTTTATTTCTTTTTGAGTGATTCGAAGAGCTCGGCCCAAGCAAATGGATTGGAGAGCGCCATCAGTGTGGCTGTTCCCCCCGACATACCTGCGTAACGGGTTTGATTAAAGGTTTGCATACTCTGCTGACGCATGATTTCCTTGCTCATCATACTGGCATCATAACCCATTGCAGCGGCTCGTTCACGCAGCGATGCAATAAGCAGATTTCGTTGCGCAATTTCCAAGTCTGTTGTTGGAACAGCGATGGACATAAATTCTGATTTAAGACGGTTGGGAGCAGGCCAGGGGTAAATCACGACCTCACTTAAGTAAGTGGTATCGCGTTGAAGGTGGACTTCTGCTAAGTACCCTTTTTGGTCGGGTGCAATGGTATCGGGAATGTAAAAGCGCTCGCGTTTGAAGCCGATGACGCTAAACTGAACCGTATCGCCGGGCAATATGGCAATGGAGAAAAAACCATCTACATCACTCACCGTACCTTGCTGACGGCCTCGGATAAAGATGTTGCAATTTGGAATCAACTGAGGAAGGGAGTCGTCGCTCATCACCACACCGTTGAGCTGAATGGGTTCTTCTGATGTTTGTGCAAACGTGAAGTCTGTAAATAGTGTACTGATTAACAGAAGTATGATTATTGTCGTGCGATGGTCCATGTTTTTTCTATCTTATTGCCACAGTTATCCCAAGCAGTAACGGTTAAAACGTTTGATCCTTTCGGAAAATTGTCGTCAAAGGTATAAAATAAGAGGTTACGTTTTGGTTCGTATTCCATCAATATCCATCGACCATTTATGGTTGCCTTGTAGCTGTCAATCCCGCTAAAATCGTCTTGTAGATGCAGTTCAATTCGGTTTCCGTTGGAAAATGTATGCCCTTCAAAAAAATTGACGGGATGAAGGGTTGGTGCTACGCTGTCTACCATTACGCTGAATTCACCAAAGTGTCTACTGTAAGACATGAGCTTAAGGTCGGTATTAACATCAGCTCCGATACTGTTCCACTTTCCGCCGTTGGTGCGTCTCACAACAACCATCTGTTTTTTCTTGTAACCGTTGTTGATGGTGGTTTTTTGAAATTGCACTGCAAGGTTGCGATGAAGAGCAATAGCGGGGTCACCTATGCGAATAATGGGAGCAATGCACCCGGTTTCGGGATCGGAAATGCGGTATTCAATTTCGGCGTCATCGTACAGTCCGCCTTGAGGAAGCTCAACCCTAATTCCATCTTCTTGAATCGCATTGCCCATGTTCCAATTCCATATTGCATTGCGATCATCTTTTACAGAAGCATCTCGCTGAATGACGTCAACGGGAATGTCTACTCTCGATACATTTCCGTGAAAGTCGGCAGCTTCAATGGTAATGGTGTGACTGCCCAATTCGTCCATTTCAATAACGCCTCTGTTGTTGTTTTCCGGATGAGCATCAAGGTTGTAGTTGGGGGGAGCGTAGAGTTGGTAAAATGTTTTGTTTTCGTTGATTTTAGCAGGGTAATCAACGAATGCATTGATGTAACGTGTTTGGTCAAAACGTATCCCGTCTGCTTGAAAGGTGTAGTAGCGTTTCCCGTTGTGAATGACACTTACGCGATAAATACCGTTTTTGTTAGCAGATCCATCTTGATGGTCGTAGCCCTGAACCCCGACAACGAAACGCTTGTGGAGTTTTACGTTGCGTTTTGAGATAGGGCGGTAGTTTGATTGATTGCCATAACGCTCAAGTTCGATTTCCTTTTCGCTGTAAATACGCATGTCTTCATCAACTTCGTAAAGCTTTGCGCGAAATAGCTTCGGCGCGCGATTGTCGGTAATGGGGAAGTTAAATTGCAGCGGGTTGATTGGTCGTTCGCCTCCCTGATCGCGAATTTCAAAATGGAGGTGTGGGCCGCCAGAACCACCTGTATTTCCGCTAATGGCAATCGTTTGCCCACCGCTCACCGGTAAGTGATCGGCTTCGGGGTATAGCGTTATGGTGTAGCTTTCTTTACTGTGCTGCATGCTGCGAACATACGTTTCAATTTCGTCGTTGAATCGCTGTAAGTGTGCGTATACGCTCATCAAACCATTGGGGTGGGTGATGTAAAGCGCCTTGCCATATCCACTGGTTGATACGTTGATGCGACTGATGTAACCGTCGGCAGCGGCCAATACGCGTTTTCCTTCTACACCCATTGTTTTAATGTCGATGCCTGCGTGAAAGTGGTTGCTGCGCAATTCACCAAATGTGCCACTTAAATACAAAGGTATATCCAAGGGCGATTGAAAATAATCTTTAGAAACGGTCTGCCCTGAGAGAATAAATGGAAAAAATAAATATAAGCTGAAATGGAGTAATCGCATGGTTGTCGTTAAGCAAATAAAACGCCAAAAATAGGTATAAAATATGGACAGGCCCGTGAATTATGTGCAGCAGATTTCTGCGTATTCATATTGCGATATTCTTCCAAAGAATTTCCAATTAAACGAACCATTGTGATTTATTGTGGGTTGCTTCTACAGCTGTAGTATGTACTTTTGCACTATAATAAACAAACGATGGATTGGATTTGGTACTCGTTGATTGTTCTCACCACTTTTGTGGGGATGGAATTTGTTGCTTGGGCAACACACAAATACGTCATGCATGGTTTTTTGTGGACACTCCATGAAGACCATCACGTTAAAGATCCCGATTCTAAATTGGAAAAAAACGATGCGTTTTTTCTCATTTTTGCAATTCCTTCGTGGTTGTGTATCATGCTGGGCATGATGGCGTTTAATTATTATGTGGTATCGATAGGTGCCGGAATTGCCGTGTATGGATTTGCATATTTTGTCGTACACGAGGTATTCATTCACCAACGCATCCGTTGGCTTCCTAAAGTGGATTCACTCTACTGGCGTGCAGTGCGCAGGGCGCATAAGATGCACCACAGGCATTTAACCAAAGAAGATGGAGAGAGCTTCGGGATGCTATTCATACATCCCAAGTACATAAAGCAAGAGCTCGACGCTGAAAAGCGTGGAGGATCGACAAATGTAAAGGTTAAGGCGAGGGGACATGCTGGAAACTAAATATCTTTACCTCGCATTAAATATTTTTACCATTTCGGTTCCTCTTATTCGGGGGTTTGAACACCGCATTCGCTTTGTCAAAAGTTTTGTTCATTTGTTACCCGCGGTGGTTATCGTTGGTGGCGTTTTCATTGTTTGGGATGTTTGGTTTACCTCGATGGGCGTTTGGGGATTTACTCCGGCGTACCTCACAGGCATCGATATTGGTAATCTGCCGCTTGAAGAGTGGTTGTTCTTTATAACAGTACCCATAGCTTGTGTGTTTATCTACAGGGTGTTGAATTTCTTTTGGCCAACGCCGTTTTTTAGATTGGCCACAGCCTACAAGTTTAATTTGTTTCTCGCTTTCTTTGCCTTTGCGCTTACCATTATGCACACCGACAAATGGTATACAGGTGTCAATTTTGGTCTCATCACGGTTTATTTACTATACGTTCAATACGTGTCAAAACCCAGTTGGTTGGCGCACTTTTATCGATCGTATTTGGTTGCGCTTATTCCGTTCTTCATTGTTAACGGCATACTTACCGGGTTTGGACTGGAGTCGCAAGTGGTGTGGTACAACGACGATCACAATTTGGGTATGCGCATTGCTACCATCCCCTTTGAAGATGCTTTCTACGGCATGTTGCTCGTAATGGGCGTAGTTGATTTATACGAGCGATTTTCAAAAAATGCATACCACAAAACTCAATGATTTATGCAGCGTAACGTTTTTGTTTTACTTTTATCGTTATCATTATCAATAATTTATGGTCAATCTACAGTTGATAGTTATTCGTCCTCGTCAATAAGGCATCAGCTCAAACTGTTTGAAAAAGCGGGGAAGGTTCTTTATCTTGCAGCGCATCCGGACGACGAAAATACACGTATGATTACCTGGTTGGCAAACGAAGCTGGTGTTGAAACAGCGTATCTGTCGCTTACCCGAGGCGATGGTGGACAAAATTTAATCGGACCACAGCTGGGTGAAGCACTCGGAGTTATCCGTACGCAGGAATTACGTGAAGCACGGAGAATTGATGGTGGAAAACAGTTTTTTACCCGTGCAGTGGATTTTGGGTATAGTAAGTCGGCCAATGAATCACTCGAAAAGTGGGGGCACGATGCCGTACTGGAAGACGTAGTTACCGTTATCAGGCGCTTTAAACCCGACGTCATCATCAATCGGTTTCCCCCCGACCGCAGAGCAGGCCACGGACATCACGAAGCATCAGCCATTCTCGCCGAAGAAGCTTTTGAATTGGTGAACGATCCATCGTATCACCCCCAAAGCGCAGAAATGTACGGAACGTGGGAAGTGAAAAATGTATTTTGGAACACAAGTGTATGGTGGGTTGATGATTTGGATACGAGTAGGGTAGGTGGTGGTGACCTGCTGCATGTTGACGTAGGTGGTTATCACCCTCTCATAGGAAAAAATCTTGGTGAACTTGCCTCATCTTCCCGCTCCATGCATAAAAGCCAGGGCTTTGGAATTGCCAAACTCCGTGGACAAATCCCCGAGTACCTTGAACTGGTCAAAGGAGAACCCTGTACGACGTCCATATTCGATCACGTAGATACCTCATTAACCCGACTCAATGCGGAAGAGCTTCAGCGAATGATTCTTATTATCCGCAACGAATTCAACGATGACGCTCCGTGGGAGTCTGTTCCGGCATTGGTAGGACTTTATCCGTTACTCGATAAAATTGAAGATACAGAATGGCGTAAGATTAAGCGAAAGCAACTCAATAATCTTGTGTTACGCTGTACAGGAATACATGCTGAAATGTTGGCCAAACAACGTCAGTATCAAATTGCGGATGCGGCAGAAGCAACGTTCAATGTCATTAATCGCAGCCCACTTCCTGTATTTTTAAAAGAACCAGATGGGCTTCTACCGTTGCCGGAAAACGAACTCACCGACATTTCGCATACGCAGATCATACGCGGGGATTATAGCCACCCGTTTTATTTGCAGAAAAAACCGGTTCACAATATGTTCCAGGTAACGGATTTGCACATGATGCCACAGCCGGAGCGCGACGTTCAAAATAGCCATACCTTAGAATTTGTCATATTGGGGCAGGTCATCCCCTACGAGTTGCCGTTGATGTATAAGTGGACAGACCGAGTAAAAGGGGAGCGCTATCAATCCATCGACGTTGTTCCAACCGTACGCGTTGAATTTTCTGAATCCCTTGCAGTTTTGGTCAACGGTAAATCGCGCGAGATTCGTATGGACATTCACGCATTGACCGATTCAATCGTTGGTGAGGTGAAACTGGAGGCCTCTGAGGGTTGGCGCATATCGCCTTCCATTATTCCGTTCTCCTTTAATTCAAGTGGTGATGTGACACAGCAAACCATCACCATTGAAGGAGGAGAAGGGCAGGGTACGTTAAAAGCGTATATCAAGCATAAAGGAGAATGGCAACCGTCGCGTTCACAGCGACTCCTTGATTTTGAGCATTTCAAACCCATGACCCTGCAGCCTTATGCGGAAGTAGCGCTCACAGCTTTAGACGTTAAGCGAAAATTTAAGACCATAGGATACATCAAAGGCGCCGGAGATGAAGTGGCCGAAGCACTGTCCACCATTGGGTACAAGGTAGAGTTTATTGGTAAGGAGGAACTGTCGTCTGGACAATTGCAGCAGTACGACGCAATTGTTGCCGGTATTCGTGCTTATAACACCAATGATTGGTTAACGACGTATGAGCCCCAGCTCAGACGTTATGTAGAAAATGGAGGGAGATACCTGATCCAGTACAACACCGTAG
Source organism: Cryomorphaceae bacterium (assembly GCA_007116495.1). GTDB lineage: Bacteria > Bacteroidota > Bacteroidia > Flavobacteriales > Schleiferiaceae > CSBr16-58. The sequence goes on from SKIJ01000020.1 coordinate 13,463, forward strand.
GTTGGAGAAGTGCACCAGAGCAACTGGGTAACTGGCCCATTCACCTGGGGCGTGATCGCGTTACCGTTGAAGAGTCACCCGTAATACGATTAAACGAATCTGCTCGCGTATGGAGAAAGCCCAATACCATCACCGATGCAGACTTTGATCATTGGGTACAAGAGCGCGGACTGTATTTTGCCAGTAAATGGAGTGATGATGCAAAACCGTTGATAAAAATGAACGACCCTGGAGAAGATCCCGTAAATGGCGCTGTTGTAACTGCTAAGTTGGGAAAAGGGTACGTTACGTATACCGGCTTGAGTTTCTTTAGGCAGGTTCCCGCCGGCGTTCCCGGAGCGTTTCGCTTGTTGGTAAACCTAATCGAGTATCGAGACTAGGTTTATGAGCAAAACGGCACGCAAAAAAAAGCCAATTCACTGGGGAAAGATTTATATCTTTGTTTTGATGATTTTGATTGCAGAGCTGATATTTTTCAGCTGGCTTAGCGCGCATTACTGATAATAAAATCCGTTAGAATTTGGTGATATGGACAAAACAAGACATTGTAATTTGTGTGATCACCAACGCATTAATCTCGAAACGGGGACAGTTTGTGGGTTGACAAATCAATAGTTTTATATACGCGGCAGCTACAGAGGTATAGCATCCATTCATTTTGCACGAAAAGATACATTGGAGTTCATTAAATACCTCACATCAGTTGTAGAATTAGAAGATGAGCTTGAGCAAAACATAAGCTATGCTATGCTTTTGGCTCGCGCGTTTTTTGCGGTTGGTGATTATGAGCAAGCTGAGAAGTACTGTAAGCTGGTTAGAGAATACAATTCTGAACACTTTGAAGCACTGCGCTTATTAGCACACATAAAATTTCTTGACAACTCATTAATGCTGTCAAAGTTTTACGGCGAGAAAGCAATGGTGAACGCTACAACCGGCGACGAACAGGTTGAATTAATCATGCAGTTTTCCATTTATCAAATCTATAACGGCGACGTTCAAACAGCTAAAGACAACATTTCGATAATTCGCGAACAGTACGACGATGAGGAGTGTGAATTATGCGATGAGTTGATGATGTATATTGAATAAAGCCAAAAAAGGTTTTCTTCAATTCTAGATGTAAAAAAAACTACTTTTAATGCAATTAAATTACAATGAACATTTATGTTTGTTTTGTTAAAACAACGGGCTATAAATGTTAAAAAGTATTAATTTAATTAGTAATTGATTTTGCTGCTTTGTAAAAGTTGCTAATCATTTTGTATGAAGCCCAAGAACACTAATGAAAGAAAGTGATGTTTTTTTTTGGATTTATTTTGTTTTCAGTTATACTGATAAAAAAAATTACTATATTAGCGATTCAAGAAGTCAACATGATTAAACGTTCAATATGCCAGCTATTTTATTCATAAAAAAATTACCCACTTTTCACATGAGGTATTGAAGGCGCACCGTTTGTTCGGATGCGCTTTTTTGTTTTAGCAGGTGCATTGTCTCTTTGTGTTTTTGTTGATATTTCTTGCGCAGCTTTATTTAGCTTTTGCAGGGGTTGTTCTTCTTTCGACGTAGAAGTGGAAATTTGGGAAGAGATTAATTTAAATGCGATGATAAAAC
>SKIJ01000129.1 GCA_007116495.1 Cryomorphaceae bacterium
CAAATTATACAACCCATGCCAAGTCGCTTTCACCGCGTCAGTACATCGAAAAGGTGCAAAATAAGGAGCTGTTCGATCCGGTGTTGACGTTTCAATTGGCCAATGGTTTTCAGGTGAAAAAAATTCTCAAGAACTACCTCCCCGGCGATGATCAATCAAAAGAATTTGCCACGCTTTTGGAATGGCCAAACATTTATTACGAAAAGGACGAAGGGCTTATCAATCAGCAGAAATCCACCGTTCGCTTAGGGTTAGTGCAGTGGCAAATGCGCTCGCACAGTAACCTCGAGTCTCTCGTTGATCAACTGGAGTTTTTTGTGGACGCCGTGAGCAGCTACGAGTCGGATTTTATTCTGTTTCCCGAGTTTTTCAATGCTCCACTGATGGCGCAATACAATCACTTAGGAGAACCGGAGGCCATCCGCAAACTCGCTTCGTTTACCGAGCCGCTGCTCAATACGTTTAAAGAATTTGCGGTCAATTACAACATCAACATTATTACCGGTAGTATGCCGCACATCGTAGATGGTGAACTTAAAAATGTAACCTATTTGTGCCGCAGAGATGGCAGTCACGACGATTATCACAAGATACACATCACACCGGCCGAACGCAGTGCATGGGGAGTAACCTCAGGGAACGACATTAAAGTGTTTGATACCGATTGCGGGAAAATCGGTATCGTCATTTGCTACGACGTGGAATTCCCAGATTTACCCCGTTTAATGGCGGATAAAGGCATGAAAATTCTGTTTGTTCCCTTTCTTACCGATACACAAAACGGCTACATGCGCGTGCGAAATTGTGCGCAAGCCCGCGCCATTGAAAACGAATGCTACGTGGCCATTGCCGGATCGGTGGGCAACCTGCCCAAGGTGCGCAATATGGATATTCAATACGCGCAATCAGCGGTGTTTACACCATCGGACTTTCCTTTTCCTACCGATGGAGTAAAAGCAGAAACAACGCCCAATACCGAAATGACAATAATTGTGGATGTGGATTTAGACAATTTAAAGGAGTTACATACTGGAGGAAGCGTGCGCACCATGCTCGATCGCCGTCTCGACTTATACGAACTCAAGCAGAAGTAATGAATACGGAGATGTTTCCGGCAGATTTTGCCCGTGAGTTGGAGTTTGATGAGGTGTTGGAACAGATTGTTCCGCATTGTGCTACGGAAGAGGCTCGGACTGGAATTCGCGCGCTTACGCCAACGTCTAATCGCACGGAGTTGGAGCACGAGTGGCAACGCACCGACGAATTGCTACAGGTTTTACTGCGTGGTGAAAGTGTACCGGCATTGGCGGTTGGCAACGGTATAAAAACCATCCTCCGGAGGTTGAGCATCAACAACATCGTTCTCGAAGAGACGCAAATTCAACTCATTCGCGGTTTGGCGGAAACCTATTCTACGGTGTTTCGCTATTTGTTTCAGCGCAAGGAAGAGTGCCCGGCTCTTTACGGTGAGTTTGCCCTGCAGCAACCCGAACCGGCCATCGTTACCGAAATCGATAAAATCATTGACGAACGGGCAGAGGTGCGCGCCAATGCGTCAAAGGAATTAGCCGACATTCGACGAAAATTGGCCGCCAAGCGCAAACAAGCAGATCGACTCTTTTACAAGGCCGTGCGCAGTCTGGAAGCAAACAATATGCTCGCTGACTTCCGCGAGAGTGTAAAAGACAACCGCCGTGTGTTGGCGGTATTACCCACCTACAAGAACCGGGTAAAAGGGATTTTTCACGGCACATCCGCCAAGCATTCGGTGATGTTTGTGGAGCCCTCAGCAGCGGTGGATGTCAACAACGATATTTCTAAGTTGATCGACGACGAGCGGCGTGAAATTCGCAAAATCTTACGCGACCTCTGTCGGATATTACAGGGCTATCTTCACCCGCTGACTCAATTCGACGAAAAACTCATTGCGCTGGATGTGGTTCGTGCTAAAGCTCAGTGGGCGGAGAGCATGGAGGCGGTCATCCCTATGGTTTCCTCGACCAACAGCGTGATCAACTGCATGGATGCTCTACATCCGGTTCTCAGTCGGCACAACAATGCCTTGGGAAAGAAAACCATTCCCTTGACGTTGACCATGGAGCCCGAGCAACGTGTACTCGTCATCAGTGGGCCAAATGCCGGTGGAAAATCCATCGCTTTAAAGACGGTAGGATTGCTCAGTGTGATGCTGCAATCAGGTATTCCCATTCCCGTCCACCCTCGCTCGGAATGGTGTGTGTTTGGGAAAATCATGGGCGACATCGGCGATCACCAGTCCATCGAAAACGAGCTGTCCACCTACAGCTCACGCCTCACTAAAATGGTTCGTTTTCTCGAACGCGCCGACGCTCATACTCTGTTGCTTATCGATGAATTTGGCAGTGGTTCAGACCCCGATTTGGGGAGCAGTCTTGCCGCTGTGTGTTTGCAAGAGGTGCACACGTCCGAATGTTTTGCCATTGTGACCACGCACTTCAACAACATCAAAGCACTGGCCTCGAATATGGAAGGTGCGGTTAATGCCGCCATGGCGTTCCACCGCAGTACATTTCGCCCGCTTTACCAGTTGCGCATCGGTAATCCGGGGAGCTCTTATACCTTTGAAGTTGCCGAAAATGTTGGGTTGCCCGCACCGTTGATTGAACGTGCGCGAGAAGGGGTAAACGACATGGTCAACTCCATCAATCGCTTGCTGGTGGAACTGCAAGACGAAAAGCAATCGCTGGAATCTACCGCACAAGACCTAGCTGAAAAGGTTGAGGAAATGAAGGTGAAGGAGCGCAAGCAAAACAGTGTGATTGCCGACTTAGAAACGAAAATGGAGAAGCAGCGCAAGATGAACGAGAGTCAAAGCGATGTGCTCATTTGGGGAAAACGCTTCAAACAACTCAACGACTCGTGGGTGAAAAACCCCAGTAAAGAAAACAAGCGAAATGTAGGCGGTCGGTTTTGGAAAATGATGAAGGAGGCCAGTGCTAAGAGCGAATTGTTGGAAGAAGAAAAGCGCAAAGATGAGGCGACTAAAGCCTCGAAAAGGCTAAAGCGCTTGCTCGCTCAGCCCCTGAAGGTTGGCGACAAAGTGAAAATCATTGATACCAATTTGACCGGGGTGGTGGAAGAAATTAAAAATGATAAATTCCTCGTAAAAATGGGATTGATGTCGACTTCTGTACAACGAAATAAGATCATTCCCGTTGGAAAGAAAAAACCATCCAAACGTGTTAAGAAATAGCCTTTATTTAATTGCAGCAATTGCATTGGCCGCTTGTGGCTCCCATCGAGAGCGTACATTGGTATTGCCGCCAAAATTTGACGATCAGGTTGACACTTTGCGTATCAACGCACAGCTCAAAAAACGCAAACCATCGGGAAAGGGTGTGTTGGTATTTCAGCCCTTGCGCGAAGGGGAAACTACCGAGGACTTATCGTATGCCGCTGATTTAAAGGATGCGGGTTATGATATATTCATCGTGGAATTTCCCTTTACCGATAACCCGCTCGAGCAAAAGTCCTCCGTCACGTTAACCAATCGCGTTTACGATTACATCCATGCCCACGAGCATCTCACCCAATGGCGGACTATTGAGCATTGGATCTATTATTCGGTAGGCTTAGCACTTCCGTGGGCTCTGGAAACGGCGCTTAATATCAATCCCGACTCAATGGTTGTTTACCGCGCTACGGATCAGTCGCCTTTGGAAAACCGACGCCTACTGATGCAAAACGACACGCTCAGCACCGATGAAAACTGGGTACCGGTTGACGAATATTTGGATGTATCAGAGGCATGGCAAACGCTTGTCGACAACGTGGAAGGTGAAAGTTACAGCGGATTGTTTGTATTTGAAGGGCTAACCGATCGTTTATGGGGTGAGTGGCATCGATACCCCTATCAAGAATCATTAAATTCGTTTGGCTTTCCCATCACTTGGGTGTATCAAGAAAATGACCCATCCATTAGCGGAACATTTTTTCGTTTATTACAACAAACACAGGGTGCTTACGACAACCGTAAGGTGGTGATTGAGGAGAATCAGAATTAGAATTCTAAATCAATTGCCTCTTGTTGATTTGAAAATGAGTGCTTTTAAGCGTGTGTAAAACGACGTTTATGCGTTTGCCGAAAGCCGTTATTTTGAACCGGCTTTGCTCAAGTACATATCAATCTTCCTTGCTCCCAAGCGGTTTTCCGGTCGTGTTAATGCGCGCTTTATCTTATCGCGCTCTTTGGGTGTAAGGCGCCAACTCAGCGAAAGGTCTTCTTCTTCTAAGGGCCTAAACAGCGGAAAGTTCAATACATCAACGGAAACATCCAAGGCATCTTCGCTGAATTGTCGTATGAGCGACTTGTTGAAAACCTGTAGGTTGCTAAAACTCGTTATTACTCCACCAATGGGGCGAATCAAATCGCTGAATCGATCCTTGCGCAACGGGCGCATCAGCTGCGGCTCATCGTGTGGTCGATCGGCTTTGATGCGCACAAATACCACGCCTGAGGTGTTCTTTTCCAACCAGTTGTTGAACTGGTGCGCAATGCGCACGCCTATTTCAAAGCCGTCGTTGTCGCGTACACCGGCATCGATGAGTTCTATTTCCGGTTCGCTGGGCAGGTTTACAAGTGGGGTGATGTATGGAAACGACGCGCTGATGCGATTGGTGGTGAGGAACGAAATATTGCCGGCATCTTGATCGGCAAAAATGCGTTGAAACTCCAGTCCGTCAAATACGCGATCTTTCAGCGTTGTTTGCTGGTTTTGCGTAAAGGTGAGAAATGAAGTTGGTTGTGCGGATATGACCATTCGCCGGCCGTCTTGAATCATAATGGGAGCGAAAATCATGATGGGCATTTCGGCTAAAAACTCCGGCCTGTGGTAGTCGTTAAGCGACTTGTTGAGCATGCCCAAGGTATTGTTGTCGTAGCTACGGTCGAAGGCAACGCCGCGATCTTTGATGTAGGTGCGGTTACCGTATTCGTAGGTGCGGAAGCGAAAGAATAAGTCGTTCACCAAGAAGTTAAAAATGGTGGGGTTTAATTTGTCTTTCGCCAGCCCTTCACGCAGAATTCTGCGATCCGTTGGCCAGTCCGGGTGCCAATCAGACGTCTTTTCCCGATACTTTATTTCTCGGAAAAAGGAGGCCCCCAGCATGCCTCCCGACGAACCGGTTATCATAAAGGTTTGGTCGTGTAGCACGCCGTTCGTGGCGCTGTCGAGCATGTTGAGCACTTCATACGTCCACAGAGAAGAGCGGATCCCGCCGCCGGTGACGTTTACAATTATCAATTTGGGTTTCGCAGACGCCTGCTTGGCCTTCCAGTTTTCCAGTATGTTGATCCAGTGATTGTAGTCGTTCCACACAATGGAATCGCTGGTGTATTGTTCCAACACATTGCGGTCGAACGTTGCGGGTATGGTGTCGTAGTTGAGCCCGCTCACCATGTTGGGTTTGTAAAACGAACTTTGTGTAGATAAAAAATTCAGTCCCACCAACACAACAAATGCTGCCGTGGGCGTCCATCCTTTAAAACGCGAGAAAAATGCCCCGGAGAGCATGAGGAAAACCGAAAGTACGATGAGGGTTGTGGCAGCAGCCGGTATTTGCACCCAGTCGTTTTCCTCAAACGTACCCAAACTGATGACCAAAATGATCAATGCAATAAAGAAGTAAGCCGCTCGGAGATGGTGCTGTTCCAGGGCGTTGAGCAACTTGCTGAACTCGTAGTGATCCGCGGAACGCGTTACCCGAAGACGATATACATTGCGGAGGTAGGTCTGAACGTTGTCGTCGCGCTGCATCGGCGTAACGGTTTTTTTTCTTCGCGAGTAGATGCTTTGCAGGGTTTTGTTAAACGACCGAATGGGTTTGTCTTCGAACACCGGTTGGTTCCGGTTGAGCGTAAAAAAGTACGTAAACACAAACGCGATCATCATAAACACCCCCAGCAGTAAGCTGCCGATATTGACCAATGCCGGGACGATGTCGTCGTGTATTTCTCGGTGAAAGGCAAATATTTGCAGTCCGTAAAATGTAATAAAGGTTACAGGAATGATGCTGTTGTTAACCGAAAAACGATAGATTGGCCGATCAAGGGTAGCGAGAAAACTGTAACGGTAGCTGTAAAAAATATAACTCGACACGTGAAACGACATGGTAAATAGTCCCAGTGCCAAACCCACCAGCCAAAAACTGTAGAAGTCTGAATCTCCGCGGTATTCGGGCAGTAAGAAAAGCAGGTGGACGCCGTAGCTTGTAAACAAGGCCTTGGAAACAGAGAGAAATAAAAATGCCCACATAATGAGCATCAAGGGGCTGCGCCGCAGGTGATGAACGAACAAACGCACGGGAAAAAATGTGGTTATAAAGTGCCACCAAAGTGCAAAGCCACCACTTTGTTTTGTCTCGGACTGTGTCATCGTCGACTCATTTTTACAAATAGGTCGGGTTGTTTTTTGCGCCCCTGCTGAACCGGCTGAAATGCCGCAACGCTAAATTGATCTTCGTTGCATCCAAAGGACTTCAGCTGACGTTGAATTTCGTTGATGCGCTGTTCCGCTAAGCGCTCGCTGATTCCGTTGGTGTTGACCAGTAACTCGTGGTGAATGTTGCGGCTATCGCTGATGCTCTCACCGAGAAGTTTGAGCATAAACCGCGCATTTGGATAAAGTCCTGCCTTGTTGGGGATAAAGTCAATTCGGCGCAATACAATCATAATGCTGTCCGGTGGGGTATAGTCTAACGGTAGTTCAAGAGGCGCGTCGCCGATGTTTAAAACTTTCAATTCCACTCTGCGGTTTTGCAGCTCTTCTTCCGCATTGGTCTCCTTAAAGGCCGGCTGCAGATTGCCGTATCCCTTGTACGATAAGCGGTTTCTGTTGATTCCGTTTTGCAGTAAAAAATGGTAAACGAATGCGGCCCGCTCATCCGATAAGGGTTTGTCGTTTACGCAACACACATGGCCGTGAATCTCTGCGCGCAACGACGGGAAGCGGTGGAAAACGGTCAGTAAATCACTGAGCACCTCAAAGGAATACCACATCGGAACAACTTGGTTTCCCACAAAGTGGAGGTTGGGGAGAATGTAACGTTCATTTTTTTTCAATTCGAGATCGTCGATGCGCATCGAGCTGTAAAAGGGAATGTTGGGTTGGTGGTACACCACTATTTCGCAGCGGCGGTTGAGACCGAATTTCTCGTCGTCCATATATTTCGGCCGTCTTCGTCCGTAGTAGTTGGAGGTCAGTTGGTTCAATTCAAATCCCCGACTGATGAGGTAGCGTTTTACGGCAATGACACGTCGTGCCGATAATTCTAAGTTGTACTCGTCGGTTCCCATGCTGTCGCAATGTCCAAAAATTTGTATGGAATCGATTTTTGACTTGGGGATGGAGAATATTTCCCGGTCGAGTTTTTCCTTTTCTTTTCCCCCCAAGAAGTCGTCGTCGAAGGGGAAGTAAACCTCAAACTCCGCCACTTGCGCGCTGAAGGCGTAGGGAAGGAATAAAAAAAGCAAAAGGGCAATGCGCATCATATGCTGTGTAACGGGATGTGACGTGTAAACGTGTGTGGCAAATCTTATTCCGAACGGACTGCGCGACGAACCTTTTTAAACAATTCTGAGCTGAAAACGAAATTGGCCATTTCTTCGTGATCGGTATGGAAGACATCTTCTTTGTTTCCCTCCCATACTTTTTTCCCTCCCACCAAAAAATTGATGTGATCGCCAATCTGCAATACCGAATTCATATCGTGCGTATTGATGATGGTGGTGATGTTGAATTCGTAGGTGATTTCCTGAATCAATTCGTCGATGACCATGGCTGTTTTGGGGTCTAGTCCACTGTTGGGCTCGTCGCAAAACAAGTACTTGGGATTCATTACAATGGCGCGCGCAATGGCTACGCGTTTTTGCATACCCCCACTGATTTCTGCGGGAAAGAGCGAATTGGCATTCTCGATGTTCACCCGATTTAGGCAAAAATTTGTACGATCCCTAATCTCCGATGCGTTCATTTTGGAAAACATCTGCAACGGAAAAGAAACGTTTTCCTCAACCGAAAGCGAATCAAACAGCGCACTTCCTTGGAATACCATTCCCAACTCTAAGCGCAGTTTTCGACGTTCTTCTACGGATAGCTGTGATAGGCGGCGGTCGTCGTATTCGATTTCACCTTCATCTAAATCGTGCAGCCCCAACATACACTTGAGAAAAACCGTTTTTCCCGAGCCGCTCTTGCCGATGATGAGGTTGGTTTTTCCCTCCATAAACGTTGCGTCAATGCCTCTGAGAACGTGGGCATCACCGAAGGATTTATGGATGTTAGTGGCGCGTATCATAAGTTATCCGAGTAACAGTTGAGTGAGGAGGTAGTTGGTGAGAATCAGAACCAAACTGCTGGTTACAACAGCCTTGGTGCTGTTGGCGCCCACCTCAACGGCACCGCCCTTTACAAAGTAACCGTAATAAGCCGATATGGATGTGATGACGAATGCAAAAACTACGGTTTTAATGAGCGCATACACGATGTAAAACGGTCGATAGTCCATTTGAAGCCCCTTAGTGAATTCGGTAGGGGTAACCATACCCGTAGCTGTGCCGAAGAAATAACCGCCAATGATGCCGAGAAACATCGACAAGGTGATGAGTATGGGGTTGAAAAAAAGCGTTGCCGCAATTTTGGGCATGATGAGGTAACTGGCACTTTTTACGCCCATCACTTCGAGTGCGTCAATTTGCTCACTCACGCGCATGGTGCCTAGGGTAGACGCAATGTTTGAGCCTACCTTACCGGCCAAAATCAAACTGATCATGGTGGGAGAGAATTCGAGAATGATGCTCTCACGTGTGGCGATGGCAATGTAGTACTTCGGAATGATGGGGTTTTCCAAATTGAGCGCCGTTTGAATGGTTACAACGGCACCGACAAACAACGAAATGATGCACACCAATCCGAGGGAGTTGACGCCCAACGAATAGAGGTCGCGAACAAATGCCGACCAGTACATACGTACGTTATCGGGTCGACGAAACACCAATTTCATCAACATAAAGTACCGTCCGATGTCTTCAAAAAAACGGGTTAAAAACATAAGGGCGAAGATAAGACAAGTGACGTAAAAGAAGCCATCAAAATACAAGAAGAATTAAACGTCAATTTACTGCTTTAAAGGGTTCGTTTTGTGTAGAAACACTTTGGTGAAGATGATGGAGGTGTTTTAGATATTTCGAGATAGGCATTCATTATTTCTTTTTGTGATGCTTAGAAGACGTAAAGGTTTTGATTGTTTTTAGTTGTGGCACATGCTAAAAATACAGCGGATACTTTGACAATGAAGAGCAATAACAGACATATCGAAATATTAACCGACTAAACGACCTGATCGACTCAGCTTGAACAACAATGGAAGCCGAGCCTCTCAAGCCAACCAGCAACCCAAACTTTGCATAAGAGCCAAGTCTTCTATCCCTCAGGATTTCCAATTTTTACCAGTGTTTTAATTTACTGGCGTTTTTTTGATTTCAAATCAAACATTTCCAAAATAGAAGGAGCTAGGATTGATTTGAGGTTTATCTCAACGCTGTGCAATTTGCGTTTTTTTTTACCGCAAAGGCGCAAAGAACGCAGAGCTTTAGGGATTATACTTTGCGCACTCTGCGTCTCCCGACAATTTATGTACGGGACAAGTCCTGCGGTGAATAATAGCGTTAGATGGAAACACTAATAATTCATCAAATATGAGATTTATTTTCTTGGTCTCTTACTAGGGTTTCTTTTGTTGTGAAAACATGAAAGAATTTGGACAGTTTTTTGATTGTTGTTGATAATGAAATACAAAGAATACGGAAATCGTTTAATTTTTAATGCTCTAACGTTTTTGTAGCGAGATATAAAAAAGGGATTTGTTTCTAGAGTCTTATATGCTTCTTTAAGTGAAAAAATAAAATTTTCGGGGGCGTTTATACTATGTAACGCGTAATAATCAATAGCCTTTTCAATTTCACTTTGAGCACGTGGTGAAATGATGATTTTATAGGCCATACTTTTTATTGAGTTGTTTTATTGACTCTTCAGCGGATAAATAGGTGCTTTCATCCTCCTGAAGTCGATCATCCAAAACAGCTTTCATTTCATCCGTTATTTCGTATTCGCTCTTGTCTTCCTCTACAGTGATAATTATAGGCTTAGATTTAAAGGCAGCCTTAATGGCATCCAATATGTCGGTATTGATGTCTTCGGCAGATTTTAAATGATATTTGGTATACATAATTGGAAACTTTTACATAAGACGACGAAAAACTTTAGGAAAGGCAAAACATTTCGTGGTCAGAATTATTTGTGATAAAACAAATATACAAATTATTAATCAACGCATATTGCTAAAGTTTGCCTTTGAAAATGTATTTTTTTCTTACCGCAAAGGCGCAAAGAACGCAGAGATTTAGGGATTATACATTGCGCTCTCCGCGTCTCCCGACAATTTATGTACGGGGACAAGTCCTGCGGTGAATAAAAGCGTAAGATGGTATCACAAATAATTCATCATGGGATGTGATTATATTTTTACTCACAATGATATAATTTGTTTGGTGTTCGTGATTGCAATGTCAAACAACCTCAACCCAGTGCTTACTCACTTTCCCCGTGCCGTCAAAAATTTGGTGGCGACAAGAGGTGCCCGGGGCGATGATGAGGCTGTCTTTAGCGGTGTTTCGGAGGAAAGGAAACAACACCATCTCTCCAATGTCCATACTGGTTTTGTAGTGCTCCTTTTCGTAACCAAAACTTCCCGCCATCCCGCAGCAGCCACTGGGAATGATGGTGGTTTTATAACCGGCCGTTTGTAAAATGACTTTGGTGTGACGCAGGGTGCTGAGGGCTTTTTGGTGACAGTGTCCGTGGATGAAGGCTTCGCGTTCGTTACCGGAGCGGAAGTCGCTCGGTGTGAGTTGGCCGGCCTCTATTTCGCGACTGAGGAATTCGTCGATGAGCATGACGTGTGAGCTGAGCGCTTGGGCTTTGCCTTTAAGTTCGTCGCTGACCAACCTCGGGTATTCGTCGCGGAAGCCCAAAATGGCCGATGGTTCGATGCCTACCAATGGTATATGCTCGTCCACAAGATCGGCGAAAAGTGCCACGTTTTGGTCGGCGCGTTTTCGAGCGCTTTCCAGCAATCCTTTGGAAATCTGACTCCGACCGCTGCCTGCGTGTTTGATCCACTTTACGTCGTAGCCCAAACGCCACAGCAGTGCGATGGCGGCCTTGCCAATGTTGGTGTCTTGGTAGTCGGTAAATTCGTCTAAAAACAGATAGAGCTTGCCCTTCGGTTGTGTGGGCTGATTGCGTTTGTGGCGACGCACATACCAACGGTGTACCGGCGATGCGAAGGAAGGTAAGTGGCGTTTTGGCGCTACGCCCAGGCTGTATTTGATGAGCCGACTCACCCCGGGAAGGCGGTTGATGCCGTTGACCAGCCAAGGGAAAAATCCGGCCGGTTTGCTGAACACGTCGATATGGCCAAGGGCGAAGTCGCGCAGCGGACGGCGGTTGCTTTGGTAGTACTGGTATTGCCACTCGGCTTTCATGCCGGCCATGTCTACGTTGCTTGGACATTCGCGGGTGCAGCCCTTGCAACTCAAACAGAGATCCAGCACCTCTTTGAGTTCAGGGTGGTTGAAGCCATTGCCACGGGCATTGTCGCCGATGAACGACCGCAATGCATTGGCGCGGGCGCGGGTGCTGTCTTTTTCGTTTCTCGTGGCCTGATAGCTCGGACACATGGTGCCGCCGGATTCGGGGAGTTTGCGACAATCGCCGGAGCCATTGCACTTTTCCGCTGCGGCCATAAAACCACCTTCGCCGTAGTCGAAAAAGGTGTCGATGCTGGTTAGCGGTTGCTCCGGATCTTCGCGCAAATGAGTGTCCATGGGCGGCGCATCAACGATTTTACCCGGGTTAAAAATGCATTGTGGGTCGAAGATGCGCTTGATATCGCGCAGTCGCTCGTAGTTTTTCTCCCCAATCATGATGGGAATGAACTCGGCGCGCACCCGACCATCGCCGTGTTCGCCGGACAGCGAGCCGTTGTATTTTTTAACCAGTCGGGCGGAGGCCTCACTGATTTGCCGAAACTGTTTCAAGTCCTCCGGATTGCGAAGGTCGAGAATGGGGCGGAGGTGGAGTTCTCCTGCACCGGCATGGGCGTAGTACACCGCTTGCTGCCCAAATCCGGCCATGAGGTTTTCGAATTCGCTGATGTAATTAGGCAAGTCTTCCAAGTCAACCGCCGTATCTTCGATGCAGGCCAGTGCCTTTTTTGGGCCGGGTAAATTGGCCAACAAGCCCAGTCCCGCCGCGCGCAACGCCCAAACCTTAGCGCTTTCTTCTCCCTTGATTATGGGGTAAGCGTAGCCTTTGTTGGCGGATTGCATCGTCTCGATTAGTTCTTTGGCTGAAGCTTGTAGTTTGTTGGGGTCTTCGTCGCGCAGCTCAATGGCCAAAATCGCGGCCGGATCGCCCTGAACAAAGAATCGGTTGTCGCGCTGTTCGCGGTTTTCTTTGGTGCAGTCGAGAATGATCTTGTCCATCAGCTCGCAGGCGTAGGGTTGGAAGCGCATGGCCAACTGCGTTGCCTCCATGCATTCGCGTATGGACGAAAAATGTGCGGCCACTACCAGTTGATGCGTGGGTGGCAATGGATCCAGTTGGAGAGTAATGGCCGTGGAAAATGCCAAGGTGCCCTCCGAACCGCAGAGCAGTTTGGCCAGATTCCAAGCCGTTCCGTTGGCGTTAAAGGGCTGTTGCTGACAAAGGACATCCAGCGCATAGCCTGTATTTCTTCGGTGGATGCCAGGTTTTGGGTAATGCTCGGCAATCTCTTTGCGCACCTGCTCATCGCTGAGTAGTTGTTGCACCGCCTGATCCTCCGGGTGGTTGGTGTTGTCTGCAAACGTGCGCACCTCGCCGTTGGCGGTAACTGCGCGAATCGACCGCACCTTATCGCGGGTAGTTCCGTAGCGTATGGAGGTGCTTCCGCAAGAGTTGTTGCCTGTCATTCCGCCCAGCATACAGCGATTGGCCGTGGAGGTATTCGGACCAAAAAACCAGCCGTATGGGCGGATAATGTTGTTCAGTTCATCGCGAACCACCCCCGGCTGAACCGTGACGATGCCTTTTTCTCGGTCGAAGTCCAGAACCTTTGCCATATAGCGCGATACGTCCACCACGATGCCTTTTCCCACGCATTGTCCAGCCAGCGACGTTCCGGCGGTACGTGGAATCAGTGGGATGTTATGTTCAACCGCAAATGTCACCAGCGCAATAATATCCGCCTCATCCTTGGGATAGGCCACCGCATCCGGCAATTCCTTGTACACCGACGCATCCGTGGCGTAAAGCGTCCGCGTGAGCTTGTCGGTGTGCAGACTGCCATTTAGTTTATTTGATAATTGATGCAGTGCCTTTTGCATAAAGGGAAAATGTTTACATCAAAGGTAACGTCAATGAGGGTTATAATTGTTGTGTGGGGGGGTGAAAAGGGTAAAAAACGTTTGTGCGCTTTTGTTTTAGTGTTGAACGATTCCCATTATTTTGTTTTAGGTTGGTCATTTTTACTCAACATTCACAACCATCATTTGTATGTGCTGACAATGTGCTGTTTTGGGCAATTGTGTTGTGGTTAGGGGCAACCGCGTTGCATTTATCACCAACCGCGTTGCGGTTGGGGGCAACCACGAGGGTTGCCCCTACATGAAATTCCATTGAATCATGACGATTAAATTATACCCCGCCGAGGCCAGGGGGGCGTCTGATGGGCCGATGAACAATTGACTCAATAGGCTGAGGTCGAGGTCGCGGTGGAGGGAACGGGTGTAATTGGGCGATAGGAAAAAGATGTCATCTACCGGGAAGTACATGGCGGCCAAACTGAAACTGTGGAGGATTTTATGTTGATACTGTAAGGTGCTCACTACCGCCCATTCGCTGAAGGTGACGTTGTCGGCGCGGAGGGGTTCTATGAGCACCAAGGCATCCGGACCTACGCCGGTGCGCTGTTGATTGTACACCACTTCTCCGATTAAAAACAAACCGTTGTTGAAACGGTAGTCGCCCGACATGGACGCGACGATGTTGCCGGGTTCTTTGCCTGCTACGGACTCTAAATCGTGGAAATAGCTCAACTCTCCTTTCCAGCCCATGCCGCCTACGCTGCCTGCCCAGCCGCCGCCAATGGCTGCGCGGTGGTGAAAGTACCCGCTCATCACTTGCAGGTCGTAACCCTTGTAGTTTATGGCGCGCATCACGGCGGCCACGCTGTTGCGGGCGTTTATGCCCGGACTGTACGCCAATTCCCAGCGCGATAATACGCCGTCGAAGTGGGTGATGCGAATGGCGTCGGTGCCGGGACGCTCGTCGTAGTCAAAGTCAAAAAAGTTGTAGTTGTTGAAAAAGTCGTTGGGGTTAAACACGAGATTGATGCCCCAGTTGATGCGTTGCCGACCAATACGCACCTGCCAGTCGCCCTTTTGCCAGTCAAAATACAAGCGGTCGGTAATGGTGTGAATGACGTGCTGATCGCTGTTGTGCAATACGTGTGACAGCGGTAAAGGTCCTTGATCACTGCGGAGAAACTCCACAAAAAACGGATTGGAAAAGGCATCTCCGTAGAGATAGCGCGTGCGCTGTCCCATGCGGATGGACCAGTTTTCGCCCCCGTCGAAGCGAATGTTCAAGCGGTTGTGTAGGATGTTGTTGAAATTGTATTCCGAAAAGGCGTCGTCGGTGCCGAGTAGAGGCAAGTCACGCACATATCCGGTGATACTGAGCTTCTCGCCAACTTGGCCATACAAGTTCGGCAAAAAAAGCGTCCAAAAGGCGATATGTAACAGGCGCTTGATCATTTATCGGCGTTCGTCGCTGTGTAATGCCCCATCTACTAAGGTAACAACCCGACTGGCTCGGTCGATGACGCGTTGGTCGTGGGTAGAAAACAAAAAGGTGATGCCTTCGTCTTCGTTGAGCTGCTTCATCATGTCGAGCAGATTAAAGGCCGCTTTGGTGTC
>SKIJ01000012.1 GCA_007116495.1 Cryomorphaceae bacterium
CCCAAGTGAATTTCCATGCCACTGTGTCCACCTTGCAATCCGTGTAACACAACGTTATAACCGCTAAATCCTTCGCCTAATTCTTCTTTGTCGTAATAGAAATTGGTGGTGGTATCCACTCCGCCGGCACTACCGATGGTAAACTCATCATCTTCTTCGGTATCCATGTTCAGGAGAATATCTCCCGAGAGTAAATCCTCCGATAAATGCTGTGCGCCTGTCATACCCGCTTCTTCGTCGACCGTAAACAAAGCTTCTAAGGCCGGGTGAGCAATATCGTCAGAGGCGAGAATGGTCATCATCGTAGCCACGGCCATACCGTTGTCGGCACCCAAAGTGGTGCCCTCGGCTTTTACCCAGTCGCCCTCAATTTTCATGCGAATGCCTTCCGTACCGAAGTCAAATTCCGTATCTGCGTTCTTTTGGTGAACCATGTCTACGTGCCCTTGCATCACGACTGTGGGACTCCCCTCCTTACCCGCAGTGGCCGGTTTGTAAATCACAATATTGCCTACACTGTCTTGCTTGTGGGTTAATCCGTGCTCATCAGCAAATGCTTTTACCCAAGCCAATACCTTCTCCTCTTTCTTAGAGGCGCGGGGAATGGCGTTGAGTTGCTCGAAATAGGTCCAAACGGATTGGGGTGAAAGTTGTGAAACAGACATGTGATGGTTGTTTTAAATGTTGATACAGTATTTACAAATCCCAAGAAAAGGTAACGACTTGTTCCAATTCCGGGTGAAGGCTTTTGGCTACCGGACAGTTTCGTCCAATTTCCTCTAAACGACCTCTCAAAGACGGTTCGATGTGCTGGGGCAAACGAATATCCACCTCTACCCTAGAAATGCGTCTTGGATTGGAGGCCATGGTTTTTTTGACTGAGGCCGTTGCTCCATTCATGTCAATTTGCTTTGACTCGGCATAAATGCCCATTACCGTGAGCATACAGGAGGCCAAAGAAGCAGCCACCATATCCGTGGGACTAAATGCTTGTCCCTTGCCGTGGTTGTCGACCGGGGCATCGCTAATCACTGTTTCACCCGACGCTTGATGGGTGAGTGTACAGCGAAGGTCGCCCGAGTAAGTTACATTTGCCGTCATAAGAAAAGGTGTCTACTTAAACTATAAATTTTGTCTTTAGCAAAAAAGGCCAAAGATGAGGCTTTCGAAGTTTTTGAATTCAAGGAGCTTACAAAAGTAAGTGACTGATTCAAAAACGAGAGTAACGAAATATTTGGCCTTTTCTTGCAAAGACTAAACAAAAAAGGAGGGACTAATCCCTCCTATAAAAGTACTAATGTATTTCTAAACTAGCTCACCAACCAAGTCTGCCGCTTCTTTCAGCATAATGGCAGAGTGTACTTTAAGACCACTGTCGTCGATGATTTGCTTGGCCTCTTCGGCGTTGGTCCCTTGCAAGCGAACGATGATAGGAATACCGATATCGCCAATATTTTTATAGGCGTCAACGATACCCTGTGCCACGCGGTCGCAGCGAACGATACCCCCAAAGATGTTCACCAAGATGGCTTTTACGTTGTCGTCTTTAAGGATGATACGGAATGCCTTTTCCACACGAGCGGCATCGGCCGTACCACCTACGTCGAGGAAGTTGGCGGGATTACCACCGGCCATTTTGATGATGTCCATGGTAGACATGGCCAAACCGGCACCGTTTACCATACAACCGACATTTCCGTCGAGCTTGACAAAGTTTAGACCTGCTTCACCCGCTTCAACTTCAGTTGCGTCTTCTTCGCGCTTATCGCGCATAGCGGCGTAGTCCGGGTGACGGAAAAGTCCGTTGTCATCTAAGGTTACTTTGGAGTCAACCGCAAGAATTTTATCGTCAGAGGTTTTCAACACCGGGTTGATTTCAAATAGGCTTGCGTCGATTCCGTCGTAGGCGTTGTAAAGGGCGGTAACAAACTTCACCATTTCTTTAAATGCCTTTCCGCTAAGTCCGAGGTTAAAGGCAATTTTACGCGCTTGAAAACCTTGAAGTCCGGTTCTGGGGTCGATTTCTTCGGTGAAGATCAATTCCGGGGTTTTTTCGGCTACGGTTTCGATGTCCATACCACCTTCGGTAGAGTACATAATGGTGTTGCGGCCTTTTTGGCGGTCGAGCAATACCGACATGTAGATTTCGCTGGTTTCGCTTTCACCGGGATAGTAAACGTCTTCGGCAATGAGTACTTGGTGAACCGTTTTACCTTCTTTTGAGGTTTGTGGGGTCACCAACTGCATACCGAGAATATTCCCGGCAATTTCACGAACTTCATCAAGGGATTTGGCCAATTTCACACCGCCGCCTTTACCGCGACCACCGGCGTGAACTTGCGCTTTGACGACGTACCATTCGGTACCGGTTTCCGCGTTGAGTTTCTTTGCTGCTTCTACAGCTTCATCAGGGGTAGTGGCAACAATTCCGCGTTGGATGTTTACACCAAACGTGCTGAGGATTTCCTTTCCTTGATATTCGTGAAGATTCATGTATGAAAAAAGGTTAGTTTATTTATAATTTATCGGCAAAAATAAGGGGCAAAAACAGGAAAAGCAAGAGCACCATATAAAAGTTCGATCACCGTAATTGTCAATTAAAATAAACACATCTAAATCTGCTTATTAATGGCTTCCCTCAAATAAATATTGCGTTATCAACTTACTAATTCAAACTCTTTTTCATACATTTGAGGTATGATACATCCCATTTACAACACCCCGGTAACTGCTTCTGCGACGCAAACATTCTCCGAAGACGATTACCTTGAAGACCCCGAACGCATTATCGGTGATTTGATTAACGAACACGAGAACTGCCCTATATCGACATACATAGGGGAAATGGAAAAGTGGCTAAGGACGCAATTAACAGGGTTAACTCGCGATATCGATCGCATCTTCATCCATTGCACTGGTACGGCCACCAACGCTAGAGTTTCATCAATCGTTAATTATTGGAAAAACAATTTAGGATGGCGGCATCCCGGTTACCACCTCATATTTCCGCTTGAAGGATTTACCGCACTTCAAGACTTAAACCTGCCATCAAATGGCGTGAGGGGGTATAATGCAAGAAGCATTCACCTGTGTACAATCGGCGGGTTAGATCAAGATGGCGCCTTCTCAGACACGCGCAATAACAGTCAGCAACAGCTCCTGCACGCCGCCGTTCAAATCATACACAATCACATTCCCAATGCCGATATTCTCGGTCATAATGAAGTAAGTAACAAAGCGTGTCCGTGCTACGACGCTCGCGCTGAATTTGCGTATTTAAAACAATAGGTGATCTAATACGCATTTCACTTGAAAAGGTTGTTTATAGTAGTATTTTCCATAATGAACTAAAAAAACCCCGACATATGCTTGTATGTCGGGGTCGCACGATTACAAAATAAACCACGATGAAAAAAGTAGAGTTGTTGTTAGCGTTTTATAATAGTAGAGTACGTTTTTCTAGTAGC
Organism: Cryomorphaceae bacterium; assembly: GCA_007116495.1. Taxonomy (GTDB): domain Bacteria; phylum Bacteroidota; class Bacteroidia; order Flavobacteriales; family Schleiferiaceae; genus CSBr16-58. The sequence goes on from SKIJ01000012.1 coordinate 3,468, forward strand.
GGGTTCGTGGTGTGTTATCGTGTTTTCTAAGGTTGAATCCAAAGGTAACAATAAATCTCTCGGCACTGCGCCCTTGAGAGAAGGCCAAATTAATTGGAACGTTGAGGTAGTCAAACTTAAAGGAGTACCCGGCAGCGTAAAGCACACTCGTTCCAAGCAAACTTGCATTTACACCCATACCGAATTCGAGTCCTTCAGCATTGCGAAGACCAAACAGAAAATTCATTGACGGTATAAATAAACCGTGATTGTAACCCGTTAGCATAGGGATAAACTCTACAAGACCAGAAAGACCGTTGGGTGTAGAGAAGTACTCTTTTTCAAACTGCCATCCTATGGTGTTTAAAAAACTAGGAACGGGATTGTCTTCACTAAAATAGTTGGTAAATTCATATACATTTGAGAAATCTCCATCAAAAACATACATGGCTCCTAAACGAGGCCCGGCCAATTTTAATGGTTCAACAATTGGTGTAGTTGTATCGCGTATTATAGGAGGCTCCTGAGCAAATACGGAAAACTGAGCCACGGAAGCTAAAGTCAAAATCAATCGTTTCATGATTATTTGTTGTTTTGATTACGATGCAAATGTGCAACAACAACCAAATTTACTAAACGCATAATTCAAATTATAAAAAATAGATCTATGCGATTTTTATTTATCAAAACGAAAAAAGCTCCTTAAATAAATTAAAATTGCGATAAACGATAAATAAAAGATAATTTTTTATTCTATATTTGCGATAAACAATAATTTTATTTTCATTTTTTGCATGAATCACAAAAATTTAAATGAGCAAAACGCATTGTTTGAAGCCATAGAAGCTCAACTCCCGCCCAACCGTGGCGTTGTAGAAACGCTGATGGATGCATTAGACGTAAGTCGAGACTCGATTTACAGAAGACTTAGGGGAGACACACTTATTTCCTTTAAAGAAGCCGCCATACTCGCGAAGCAATTCAACCTCTCACTTAACGATATTGTCAAGCAACAAGATGAACGCATTGTTTTTCAACGCGACCGCTTCATACGCGGATTAGACGATTTGGGAAATATGCTGGCTCAAAACCTGGAAACATTCACCTTCATCCGCAACAGCAGCGAGAAAAAGGTCTACTACTTAGCAAAAGACATTCCCTTTTTTCACATATACGGCTTCCCAAAGCTCGCAGCGTTTCGAATGTACGTTTGGCTTAAGTCGGTGTACCACATCGATAAAATTGACGATCGAAACTACAGCATGTCGGACATCCCGGAATCGTTCTTAAAAATGGCCAACGATATCCACAACCAATACCAGCACATTCCGGTGATGGAAATCTGGAATGAATCAACACCGGCAAGCTTCCTAATGCAGATAGATTATTACTACGAGGCTGGTCTTTTTTCGAGCAAAGACGAGGCACTTCAAATATGCGAAGAGTTTAGATTAATGGTTCGGTACATCTATAAAAATGCTCTAAACGGTTACCGCGTAACCGACAAAGGAGTGGCTCTCCACAATTCCACCTATGATATGTACATCAACGAAGTGCTCATTATGGATAACCATATTTTGTCTGAAGTAAAGGAAAACCTAAGATACTACCTACCCTACGGAGGAATCAATTACTTGTTGACCACCAACAGAGGCTTTTGTTTAGACATGAAGGATTACATCAATCGGCAAACCATGAAATCCTCGCTGATTTCTCAGGTATCTGAAAAAGAACGCAATCGCTTTTTCATTCGTCTCGGCCGACAAATTGAGCAACTCAAAAAAAAGATTGAGCGCACCAACCCCTTTCTTTAATCATCGCGATTTCTGTTTGAAAAATACGGTGCTACAATGTCCTCAATCCACTGCGGCATTGGCGTAGGACGTTTTGTTTTAGAGTCGACAAATACCAACACTAGTTTAGCCGTATTGAGAAGTATGCCTTTTTCATTCAACACTCTGTGCTCAAATGTCATACGCGAATTGGGCATTTCTGATATAATGGTTTCAATCGTGAGCTCGTCGTCGTATAGCGCCGGTGCACGATATTGAATCTCCATCGTTTTCACCGGAAGCATCACCCCATTTTCTTCCAAAAGCCGATACGGAATGCCAATATTTCTCATTGCTTCCACCCTTCCCACTTCATAATAAAGTGGATAGTTTCCATAATAAACGTAACCCATTTGGTCGGTCTCCCCGTATCTTACACGGACTTTACTACAATGTTTATACATGATTAATTGAGCGTTAATTGTTTACTTAAAAACAACGTGTTTTCAAGCTTTGCGACGAACGTATAATGAGAATAAAAAACTAAAAAGTCAATGGCAAATTGATTTTTTTTATCACTTTTTTATACACACTTTTGTCCCCGAAAGCAACCCAAAAAACAACAGCTACAAATCAAGCACATAGTACTGAATACCCTCAAAAATGAACCAAAAAGATTTAACCGCATCGGAAGTATGGACTAAATGTCTGGCGTTCATTCAGGACAACATCAGCGCTCAAAATTACAAAACGTGGTTTGAGCCGATAAAACCAATCAAGCTTCACAACAATGTTTTAAGCATTCAAGTTCCCAGTAAGTTTTTCTACGAGTGGCTGGAAGAACATTACATCAAACTTTTAAAATCGGCTATCAATAGAGAACTGGGTGAAAACGCCAAGCTGGTTTACAGTATTGTTATGGAAAACAGCTACGACAACCGCAGTCCGCAAACCATGAAAATCCCCAGCTCAAACCGGGGAAACACCCGCAACGAACGCATGCAAGCTCACCCTGGCGAAAACATCAGCGGTGTTAAAAACCCCTTCATCATTCCCGGCTTGCGAAAAATCTCTGTAGATTCGCAACTGAATGCACGTTACACCTTTGATAACTTTGTTGAAGGAGACTGTAACCGCTTAGCGCGTTCTGCAGGATTTGCCGTAGCGAATAAACCGGGAGGCACATCGTTTAACCCATTGATGCTTTACGGCTCCACAGGTCTTGGAAAAACGCATTTAGCACACGCAATTGGTATTGAAATCAAAGACAAATACCCGGAAAAAACAGTGCTATATGTCCGTTCAGAGACGTTTGCCTCTCAATTCATCGATTCTATTCGCAACAACACCAAAAATGATTTCGTCCATTTTTACCAGATGCTGGACGTATTAATCATCGACGACGTCCACCGTCTTTCCGGGAAAGAAAAAACACAAGACGTTTTCTTCGAAATCTTTAACCACCTTCACCAAAGCGGTAAACAAATCGTTCTCACCAGCGATACACCACCCGTAGACATGCAAGGCATGGAGCAACGCTTGCTCAGCCGATTCAAATGGGGGCTGTCGGCCGACCTTCAGATTCCCGATCTCGAGACGCGCATCGCCATCTTGCAGCAAAAGCTATACAACGACGGCATTGAAATGCCCGACGACGTCATAGAATACTTGGCCTACAGTATTAACAATAACGTACGTGAATTAGAAGGAGGGCTAATCTCGCTGCTTGCACAGTCGTCGCTCAACAAGAAAAAAATCACCATCGACTTGGCACGTCAGATGATCGATAAGTTTGTAAAAAACACCAAACGCGAACTTTCCATCGACTACATTCAAAAGATTGTTTGCGATTACTTCGACATGCCCATTGATATTATGAAGTCTAAAACGCGCAAACGCGAGGTCGTACAGGCACGTCAGCTGAGTATGTTTTTCAGCAAACAACTCACCAAGTCGTCGCTGGCTAGCATTGGCGCTCAATGCGGAAATAAAGACCACGCCACCGTACTTCACGCTTGTCGTACTGTCAGCAACCTCATCGAAACCGACATACAATTCAAATCGTACGTCGATGATTTAAAGAAAAAATTGAGCTTAAACTAACCGAATCAAAACACGTTGCGCAACAACGCATCTTTGGCTAAAACAAACTATGTATGAAGATTTTAATGGTATGCTTGGGAAACATTTGTCGGTCACCGTTGGCGCACGGATTATTACGGTCAAAGGTAGACGACACCATTGAGGTTGACTCGGCTGGAACCGGCGATTGGCATGCCGGAGAAGCGCCAGACCAGAGAATGATTAGAACAGCGCGTAAACACGGTGTGGATATATCCGATCTTCGCGCTCGTCAATTCGCAACAGAAGACTTTGACCGCTTTGATCGCATTTACGCCATGGACGAATCCAATTACCAAAACATCTTAAAACTTGCCCGCAACGACAATGATCGTGAAAAAGTGCAGATGTTTTTGAGCATAGCTGGCAGTAACGCTCCCGAAGAAGTGCCCGATCCATATTTTGGTGGTGAAGACGGCTTTGAACACGTCTATCACTTACTCGACAACGCCACCGACATTCTCGCAAAGGAGTTACAAAATGGATAAGCAAAAGAAAAAGGGCGTATTATATATCATTCCTACGTTTCTAAGCGACACTCAAGCGCTTGGTGTATTGCCTATGTCGGTAAAAAAAATAGTCGAAAATCTTCGTCACTTCATCGTCGAAAACGAAAAGACAGCTCGCAAAAACATAAAGAAAATTGCACCCCCGGTTCCTCAATCGGAGCTTATGATTCACGTATTGAATAAATTTACCTCTCCTGAAGATTACGAACAATATCTCAACCCTTGTTTACAAGGCGCATCAGTAGGTCTAATGTCTGAAGCCGGATGTCCGGGCGTTGCCGACCCGGGTGCAGAAATGGTGTCGCTGGCACACCAAAAAGGTATTCGCGTCATACCCTTAGTTGGCCCATCATCCATTCTTCTGTCAATAATGGCCTCCGGGTTAAACGGGCAATCATTCACCTTTCACGGCTACCTCCCAATCGATAAAGACGAACGCAGAGTGCGCATAAAAGATCTCGAACAGCAAAGCGCTCGCTCTAATCAGACGCAAATTTTCATCGAAACCCCCTACAGAAACGAAAAGTTCATCAAAGAGCTTCTACGCCACACCCGACCCAATACCCAACTGTGCATCGCCTGCGACATAACATCTGAAAACGAAGACATCTTCACTCAGTCGGTTGCCGAATGGAAAAAGGTAGACGCCAGCAAATTCGACAAACGCCCTTGCATCTTCTTAATACTGGCAAATTAACCGCTCGTTAGTTACAGTACTGTTTTCCAAGTGCTTTAAATCAAATATTTGAAGCGTGCAGAAAATTCTCCAATATCATCCTACCCTCTTGCGTGAGAATGCTTTCTGGATGAAACTGCACCGCATAGACGAATTGATTGGGCTGTTCCATGGCCATCAAAATACCGTTTTCCGTAAACGCAGTGTACTGCCAATGCGGGTGAGAACTCGCCCGTACCGCCCATGAATGATACAGCCCAACACGCAAACGATTGGGCAGGCCACCAAAGAGCACACTTTTTTCAATCTTTATTTGACGTGATAAACCGTGGTAAGGCGTTTCCAAATTATAAAGTTCGAGCCCCGTATATTGAGCCAAAGCCTGCATGCCCAAACACACGCCAAGTATGGGCATACGACCGTACGCGCGCGCCACAACCTCCATTAAGCAACCACTTTCTTCGGGGACTCCGGGACCGGGAGAAATCACCAGCGCCTCGTATTGAAATAGCGTATCAACATCAAACGCATCGTTTTTTACCACGACAACATCCTTTCGCAGAGCATTGAGGTAATGGTGTAAATTGTACGTAAATGAATCGTAATTGTCGAAGAGTAAAATGGCCATTGTGGCGCAAAATTAACTTAGCCCGCCCAATTTTCACGATCCAAACTTCGGTATTGAATGGCTTCCGCCAAATGCGTTGTTTGTATGGCGTCACTGCCTTCTAAATCTGCAATGGTTCGCGCCACTTTCAAAATGCGATCGTAAGCGCGGGCAGAAAGATTGAGACGCTCCATTGCCGTTCGCAACAACGCATTTCCTGCTGAGTCAATTGGACAAACATGACGAAGGGTTCGGCTGTCCATTTGGGCATTACAAACCACATCTCCGGCTTCTTTAAAACGCACCAACTGTAACTCTCGGGCTTTTACTACCCGTTCTCGTATCGACTTACTGCTCTCTCCCTTCTTGGTTTCCGATATCTCGTCGAAACTTACCGGCACCACCTCTACATGCAAATCGATGCGATCCAAAAGTGGTCCGGATATTTTATTGAGGTATTTCTGAACCGCACCGCCCGGACACATACAGTCTTTCGTTGGATGATTATGATAGCCACATGGGCAAGGATTCATAGACGCAATGAGCATAAAACCTGCCGGATAGTCTACCGCTAGGCGCGCTCGCGAAATGGTAACCAGTCGCTCTTCCATAGGCTGACGCATCACCTCAAGCACTGTTCGCTTAAATTCCGGCAATTCATCCAAAAACAAGATGCCATTATGCGCCAGCGATATTTCACCCGGCTGAGGGAAACTTCCTCCCCCGACCAATGCCACATCTGAAATCGAATGGTGCGGGCTGCGAGACGGGCGCATTGACATCAACGACGACTCCTTTTGAAGTTTGCCGGCGACCGAGTGTATTTTGGTGGTTTCCAACGCTTCTTTAAGCGTCATTGGTGGCAGAATGGTACTCATTCGCTTTGCCAGCATAGTTTTTCCCGCTCCCGGTGGCCCCACTAATATGACGTTGTGCCCACCGGCAGCAGCGATTTCCAGTGCCCGTTTTATGTTTTCCTGACCTTTGACATCCGAAAAATCCACCATGGCATTTTCTAAGCCTTCGTAAAACTCCTTTCGCGTATCTACCTCCACCGGATCAATGTCGAGGGTTCCGGTCAAAAACCGAATAACCTGATGAAGACTCTCGGCGGGTATCACTGATAAGCCATCGACTATGGCAGCCTCGCGGGCATTAGACGCCGGAATGATCATTCCTTTATAGCCCTCTTCGCGAGCCTTAATCGCCATAGGTAAAACTCCACGCATGGGCTGAACACCTCCATCCAAACTCAATTCGCCCATAATCACATACTGCTCCACATCAGGTATGGTGATTTGCTCCGATGCAGCAAGCACACCCAACGCGATGGGCAAATCAAAACTGGAGCCCTCTTTGCGCAAATCCGCGGGCGCCATATTAATCGTTATCCGCCGCCCCGGCCAGCGATATCCAATATTGCCAAGGGCAGCTTCAACACGGTCTTTACTTTCCTTAACAGCACTGTCGGGTAATCCTACCAACGAAAAGTGACCTCCCGGAACGGCATTCACCTCAATAGTTATTGTAGTCGCCTCTACCCCGTGTACAGTACTTCCAAAAGTTTTGATTAGCATAGTACGATATGTTTTGATTAAAAATTTTGTGTAAAGATATACTACAAATTTTAAAAGTAAGCGTTAACTTACATTTAATTAATAGAGACACCCGAACGCTTTACTAAATAAACCCATGAAACGGGTTACGCCATTAATAAAGTACAAATCAGCTATAACGTTTTGCGCGTAATTAGCCATCGCGCAATCAACCTTAATGCATCACGAAATCATAGAAATAAAAACAGTTATGAATACGTTTTAAGCAGCGTTCCGCGATCCAACCCATCGTGATCACAACATATGATACCCTCCATATTTGTTGATTGAAGCTTACGTGCACACTAAACCAAACAATAAACTACGGGTTAGATGAACAACATGGATTTCTCTCATTAATTATCACACCATATAATTATGTTGCGACACAGCCTTACACTACTGTTTTTAAACACTTATCATTTTATCTATGACATCATTAAGCAATCATACGGCATCCGAAAAGCAACCCACTCTTACAAACTGTCACTTTGATTATATAGACAAGTACCAATTAATGTCTTGATAAAGAAACCGCGTGTGGAAAAAAATATATGCGACAATTTCAAGAAGTATGTTCTCACACAGCTTAAAAAACCCACTAAACAGATGCACAACGTATTATCTCTCCACAAAATAACTTTTGAATATTTTGTCGTTGTGTTGTCAGATACAAATAATTGTCGTTAATTTGCACCCCTCAAAACGTCGCATAAGATTAATACATCGTCGCATGTCAAAAGTTTGTCAAATCACCGGAAAGAAAGCGATCGTTGGTAACAACGTATCCTTTTCAAATAAGAAAAACAAGCGCAAGTTCAATGTGAATTTGTTGAAAAAGCGCTTTTACATACCCGAAGAAGATCGTTGGATCACGCTTCGCGTATCTGCTTCAGCTTTGAAGAACATCAATAAACGCGGGATTTCCAGCGTACTCAAGGAAGCTAAAGCAAAAGGACATTTAAACTAATCAGCCATGGCTAAAAAAGGAAACCGCGTTCAGGTCATTCTAGAATGCACTGAACACAAAGAAAGTGGTCAACCCGGTACGTCTCGTTACATCACCACTAAAAACAAAAAGAACTCGCCCGATCGCATGGAGTTGAAAAAATACAACCCCATACTTAAGCGCATGACGGTTCACAAAGAGATCAAGTAAATTCCCTCGAGCGGAATCAACGCATAAAAACTCAATGATATGGCAAAGAAAGTAGTTGCAACACTCAAAAAAGAAGGTGGAGTCGTTTATACCAAAGTCGTGAAAATGGTGAAAAAAGGCGATTCTAACGCATACAGTTTTGAAGAAAAAGTCATGCCCAAAGATTTGGTCAACGACTTTTTGAAAAAATAAAATCGTCCTGCGTTAAAGACGTTTGAGCCACCTTTTATTGAAGGGTGGCTTTTTCTGTTTGTTGGCATAACCTCTACAGCATGAGTATACTAAGCAAATTTTTCGGCAAAAAAGAAAAGGCAGATCTCGATAAAGGACTGGAGAAAACACGCAGCAACTTTCTGGGTAAGCTGGGAAAAGCCGTGTTGGGCAAGTCGCGCATTGATGACGACGTCTTAGACGACATCGAAGAAATCCTCATCGCATCGGATGTAGGTGTGGCTACAACCGTTAAAATCATTGATAAATTGGAAGAGCGTGTTTCGCGCGATAAGTACTTTGGTGCCGATGAACTCAACAGTTTTTTGGAAGAGGAAATAAGCCAGTTGCTTTCCAATCAAAATATAAAAAACACCAACGATGTCTACATGGACAACGCCCCCAAACCTTATGTGATTATGGTTGTCGGCGTTAATGGAGTAGGTAAAACCACTACCATCGGAAAATTAGCACATCGCTTTAAACAAGAGGGTAAAAATGTAATCATCGGTGCAGGCGATACGTTTCGTGCGGCGGCAGTGGAGCAAATTGACATTTGGGGCAAGCGCATTGGCGTTCCAGTTGTAAAGCAAGCCCAGGGCAGTGATCCGGCGTCGGTTGCCTACGACACATTGCAGTCTGCAATCGCGCAAAATGCCGACGTTGTTTTGATCGATACCGCCGGACGCCTTCACAATAAAGTCAACTTAATGAATGAGCTGACTAAGATTCGCAGAGTGATGAGCAAGCTCCTATCCGATGCTCCACACGAAACCATGTTGGTCATTGATGCCAGTACCGGACAAAACGCCTTTGAACAGGCCAAACAGTTTATCGCTGCAACGGAAGTCAGCTCTCTAACTGTTACCAAACTTGACGGTACGGCAAAAGGCGGTGTTGTCATTGGCGTAAGCGACCAATTTCAAGTCCCCGTAAAGTATATTGGCGTTGGTGAACAAGCTGATCACTTACAACCATTCAATCCTCAAGAATTTGTAAAGAGCTTTTTTGTAGGTGCAAATTAGCTTTAACAGCCCAGTGAAACTCTAACAAAATATGCGCACAAAGTCGACCAAGAAGAACACGATAAATGTAGTCACCCTAGGCTGCAGTAAAAATGTATACGACAGTGAAGTCCTTAGCGGACAGCTCAAAGCGTCTGGAAAGGATGTGGTAAATGAAGCAAAAGACGGTGACGCAAATGTTATTGTGGTAAACACGTGCGGATTCATCGACAATGCTAAAGAAGAATCCGTTAACACCATACTTCACTACGCCAATCAAAAGGCCGCAGGAAACATTGACGAGCTCTTCGTTACCGGGTGCTTGTCCGAGCGCTATAAAACAGACCTCGAGGCTGAAATCCCTGAAGTAGACCAATACTTTGGCACCCGAGATTTACCTCTTCTTCTAAAAGCCTTAGGCGCCGACTACAAACACGAGCTCGTTGGTGAACGGCTACTCACCACCCCAAGACATTACGCATATCTAAAAATTGCCGAAGGCTGTGACCGACCGTGTGCCTTCTGTGCAATCCCCCTGATGCGTGGTGGTCACAAATCAAAACCAATTGAAGATTTGGTTACCGAAGCAAAAAAACTTGCGGCAAAGGGTGTCGTAGAGTTGATATTGATTGCTCAAGATTTAACGTATTACGGTTTGGACTTGTACAAGAAGCGCGAACTTGCAAGGCTTCTGAAAGAATTAGTTAAGGTAGAGGGCATCGAATGGATACGACTGCACTACCTCTTCCCTACCGGATTTCCCGAAGACGTACTCGACGTTATTCGCGAAGAGCCCAAGGTTTGTAATTACATCGACATCCCACTTCAGCACATCGCAGACCCTGTACTCAAACGCATGCGTCGTGGTACAACCATGGAAAAAACCAATCGGTTGATCAAGATGATGCGCGAAAAAGTACCGGGAATCGTTATCCGCACGACCTTAATTGCCGGTTTCCCCGGAGAAACCGAAGACGATTTTCAAACCATGCTTAAATGGGTAAAAGACAGCCGCTTCAACCGGTTGGGCTGCTTTACCTACTCCCATGAAGAAAACACCCATGCCTTTCAGTACGACGATGATGTACCGGCAGAGGTCAAAGAAGATCGCGTTGCGCAAATTATGGATGTACAACAAGACATTTCCCGAGTGCTAAACGAGGAAATGGTAGGCAACACCTATCGCGTACTCATTGATCGTATTGAAAACGAGCACTTTGTAGCGCGAACCGAATTTGATTCCCCGGATGTAGATAATGAAGTGCTCATCTCGGCTAAAGACAACTACCTTAGCCCCGGTTCATTCGTAAACGTCTACATCACCAAAGCCGATGATTACGATTTGTACGGTGAAGTGGTAAAGGATTAGTTGACTTTTTTATTTCTCAATTTAAAATGGCCTATGGGCAGTGACGTCATTTACTGCTCAACCACCTCCTGTTTACGCGCATCAATAACTACAAAAATCTGCGCAAAACTACACGCATCGCCAAGTGCCTGCTTTACATCTTTTGCCCCGGCATCATCAGGCAACTCATCCAATACGGCATTGATTTGCTCGGCGAGTTTATCAGACACCAAATAAGACATTGGAACGGAGCCTTCACCTATAAGTTTTCGGGCATGCGACTCGATGGTCGACAATGCAAGCTCACGCTCTTCCGCGATTTGTTCCATCGTCATTCCGCTTTTGATCATCTTTTCGCTGATTCTGAAGGTTTCACCCTTTGCTGCCTTTGGTTTTTTCGGTTTACTTTGTTGCGGCAGATCAACCTCTGTATAGGTATCCTTTTCTCCACTGTGTCTTGCCTGAAGTGCCTTTTCCAAGTCGTGCCCCTTGAGCAACGCCTCTAACATGTGTCCGGTACGCTTTA
>SKIJ01000059.1 GCA_007116495.1 Cryomorphaceae bacterium
CGCAACTGCCCATGACAGCGGCAATTTGGGTGATGCCCATCGACGACATCATGGCGTTGTTGCGGAAGATGCGGCCAAAGTTTTCTTTGTCGGGAAAAATCTCGTCTTGCATAGGCAAATATACCCCGGCACTGTCAACCAAGTAGATGATGGGGATGCGGTTTTCCATGGCAATTTCCTGAGCACGGAGGTTTTTCTTCCCGGTAATGGGAAACCAAGCGCCGGCTTTTACCGTGGCGTCGTTGGCTACAACCAAGCACATACGTCCTTTGACATAGCCCAAAACAACCACCACACCACCGGAAGGGCAGCCACCGTGCTCATTGTACATATCCTCACCGGCAAAAGCGCCAATTTCAATTTGATCGCGGTTTTTGTCGAGCAAAAAGGCCACACGCTCACGGGCGGTAAGCTTGCCCTGACTGTGTAGTTTTTCAATCTTTTTCTTGCCACCACCTTCCGCCACTTTGTTCCATCGCTGCTTGAGCTCGGAAACCATTAGGCGGAGTTGGTCTTCTTGTTTGTTGAAATTGATGTCTTTTTTCATTTTGATTTATTTCAAAGGAGTGTTTTTAATCGATGCATTCGGTCATTTCAAAAGTTGAAATAACGCGATACGCTTCTTTTCCATTATGCTCAGCATAATCCAATAAATGGAATACATTGCTGGTACTCGATACAGTTACAAAAATCAAGCTTGGTATACCGTTGCCATTTAAATCGCCAAACCAATAAAGTTCGGGCACGCCACATTCGCCTAAGTTGTCAAAAAGGGTGAGAATATCTTGCTTATCGCCAAAGGCATGTGCAGTCAATTGGTAATTGTCAATCACCGGGCACTCATCATTGATGTCACGAACGTTACCCAATGCGCTTAAGAAGATATCGTCTGAAAGCATGCGTCTTTGCCCGGGAAGAACTTGTCGCCCACCGGCACGAAGTTCATGTTCTAAATTTTTAAATACATTGGGTATGTTCAACGTCTTTTCTGAACCAATGAGAAATAAAGATCGGTTATTGTTGTTGGTTTGTATGTCAAACTCCATCGATTTAGACAATCGACTTCTACTCAAGTTGACTGATAGTTCAACGGCTTCTACGTTTACCGTTTCTTTATCGGGAATTAGTGCGTACCAAAACGCATTTGGATTGATGTGTGACACATCGCCACAATGATTGTATGTTTCCAGAAGCAATACCAATTCGTTATCTGTTTGCGATTTAGTTGCGGTTGGTTTTGGTTCGACGGTTTTTTCATCCTTGGTTTCCTCTGGTAAAGTGTCTTTTGTGGCTTCATCCTTTGTGATGTCAACTGATTCTAAAATGTCGAGGTATCCGTCCCAAATGTAGCCTTGATGCCCTGCACGACTCATTTTTCGCCAGTAACCGGGCAAGCCGTCAAAGGTGAGCTCTCCGTATGTTTTTGCGTGTATATAAACGATGCTGTCTTTCATTACACGGTCAACAACATTGGCATTGAGTGAAGGTTCCGCACGTACATTCATTCCAGACGGAGCAATGACTTTACATCGCAACTCCTGGCCATGTGAGGAGTAAATGATGCCAAGAAGAAAAAGGATGGATAGGTATGTGCGCATGATGGATAAGAAGTATGTCACGAATGTACAACGAACGCGTTATTTTTTAACGTTGACCAGGAAGTAGTTTTTCTTTCCTTTTTGAACGATTAAATACGCATTGTGAATCAGGTTATCAGATGTTAGTTCGATGCCATCTGTTACCTTGTTTTTGTTAATTGATATGGCGTTGGCTTTAAGCATTTTTCGCGCTTCAGATTTGCTGGGCAGTATGTTGGTATGTGTTGCTAATAGTTCAACAATGCCGTCGGATAAAGCAGCGTAATTTACGTTGTAAGAGGGAACACTCTCAAACACTTCAAGTAGTGTGGCTTCGTTGAGTTCGCGCAATTCCTCTTCTCCAGATTTGCCAAATAAGATGTTTGAAGCTTTAATGGCTTGCTCTAGGTCATGTTCACCGTGTACACGGATGGTCATTTCTTCGGCCAGTGCTTTTTGCAGTGTTCGTAAATGAGGTGCTTCTTTGTGATGCGCGATAAGGGATTCGATTTCGCTTCTTGTTTTCAGTGAAAAAATGGGCATAAAGTTTATGACGTCTTCATCACTCACATTGATCCAAAACTGATAAAACTGGTAAGGCGATGTTTTTTTGGGATCCAACCAAATATTACCACCTTCTGATTTTCCAAACTTTGAACCATCAGCTTTTTTAATCAGCGGTGCGGTAAGTGCAAAGGAGTTGCCGCCTCCCATTCGCCTGATAAGCTCTGTTCCGGTTGTAATGTTTCCCCATTGATCGCTGCCCCCCATTTGCAGTTTACAGTTTTTGTGTTTGAGCAAGTGGAAGAAGTCGTAACCCTGAATGAGTTGGTAGCTAAACTCTGTAAACGACATTCCGGTTTCCAGTCGGTTTTTAACGGAGTCTTTCGCCATCATGTAGTTGATACTGATGTGCTTGCCAACATCGCGAATGAAGTCCAAAAAATTGAGTTCTTTGAACCAGTCGTAATTATTTACAATCTCTGCTTTGTTGCTGCCTTCACTGAAGTTGAGAAATCGCGAAAGTTGTATTTGTTGCGCTTTGAGATTTTTTTCTATGGTCTGTTCATCTAAAAGTTGGCGTTCTTTGGTTTTACCTGACGGGTCACCAACGCGACCGGTAGCACCACCAACCAATACCAAAGGTTTATGGCCACAGCGTTGAAAGTGGGTGAGTAACATCACCGGTACTAAGTTTCCGATGTGAAGAGAATCGGCTGTTGGGTCAAACCCAACATAACCTACTGTTAGCTCTTTTTGTAACTGTTCCTCGGTGCCGGGCGTCATATCGTGCAACATTCCGCGCCAGCGAAGCTCTTCCACAAAATTGTTTTGCATGTGTCTAATTTTTACCGTGCAAAAGTAGGGAAGTTAGCTTAGAATCCATACAATTCTGCGGACTTCACTGTGTAATTGTGTATTTGTGTCACGATGAAATCCAAAACACGACTAAATGTCACAATAACAACGGTTTGTGAAAAAAAATAACGCCATTATGTCTTGTGATGTCATGTTTTTTGCGATGGAACATGATTTGACTACCAAGAGAAAAAAATATTATGACAACAAATAACTTAACCATTAAATCGCAAGAGGTACTACAGGGTGCTCAAAGTATTGCACAATCCAAATCCCATCAGTCAGTAGAAAACGTACACGTGTTGATGAGTGTATTACAAAACGATAGGGATGTTATGCCTCATTTACTAGGAAAAATGGGCATTCAAGTAACAACGCTTAGTAAGATTATATCCAAAAGCATTGAATCATTACCGGTTGTAAGTGGCGGTGAGACTTATTTTTCTAGAGGTGTAGCTGATGCTTTAAGCAAAGCGCAAGCCGAAGCCAAGAAAAACGGCGATGACTATGTTGCGGTAGAACACTTGGTGCTGGGAATTCTTTTGGCATCGGATACCGCGGCTTCCATATTAAAAGATGCCGGTGTAACGGAAAAAGCCTTACGCGCAGCCATTGCTGAGCTTCGCAAAGGCGAGAAGGTGAAGTCGGCCTCGGCTGAGGAATCGTACAACGCTTTAAATAAATACGCCAAAAACCTCAATCAATTAGCGCGAGACGGTAAGTTAGATCCAGTAATTGGTCGAGAAGATGAGATTCGTAGAGTATTGCAAATATTGTCTCGTCGCACCAAAAACAACCCGATTCTCATCGGAGAACCCGGGGTGGGTAAAACAGCCATTGCCGAGGGAATGGCGCATCGCATCATCAATGGCGATATCCCGGAAAACCTCAAAGACAAGCAGATTTTTGCACTCGATATGGGCGCCTTAATCGCCGGAGCCAAATACAAGGGCGAGTTTGAAGAACGACTTAAAGCCGTGGTGAAAGAGGTGACCACCGGTGAAGGCAACATCATTCTCTTCATCGACGAAATTCACACCCTAGTAGGTGCCGGTGGAGGCGAAGGCGCCATGGATGCGGCCAATATTTTAAAACCTGCGTTGGCGCGTGGAGAACTGCGTGCGGTGGGTGCCACGACCTTGGCGGAGTATCAAAAGTTTTTTGAAAAGGACAAGGCTTTGGAGCGTCGTTTTCAAAAGGTCTTGGTAGAAGAGCCCGATACCGAGTCGGCCGTTTCCATTTTGCGCGGCATCAAAGAAAAATACGAAACCCACCACAAGGTGCGCATCCTCGA
>SKIJ01000028.1 GCA_007116495.1 Cryomorphaceae bacterium
ATTGGTGCGTATGAATTCGTGCCGGTTAATGCCGATGTTGCGTTGATCGCAGGTGAGCTTATTAATGGCGAGTGTTTGTCTACAGACGATACCGTTGCCCTTTACATTGTAAATACGTTGGGCTCCACCATTAACTTGGCAAATGACTCAATTGTTGCAACGTTTGAAGTAACCGGACCCGCGACGTCAACAGGAACGGTAGTGTTTAATACAGGTAATTTAGCCGAAGGCGATACAGCCATGTCTATTGCTACCGGTATTGACTTGTCTATCCCCGGTATTTACACATTGAACGCATACATTGATACCAGTGCGGTCAACGAATCACCGGTTAACGACACCTTATCACCAGTAAGTCACGAGGTGCGCCCAACGTTCTCCGTACAGCCTTCTTCGGTTACTGTTACCAACGATCAAGACTCAGTAGAAGTTACGGCGCGTTCACCGTTTATGCCGGGTGGTGATTTCTTTATCACTGAGATTTGCCATTTCCGCGGGTCGTTAACTGGTGCGCCTTCAGGCGGGTGGCCTTCATATCTTTTAGCTGATGACTTCATTGAGATTACTGGCGTGCCAAGTTCTGACTTGGGAGGTATCACGCTGGAAGTATGGACCACTACCACGCAAAATACCAATTATACTTTCCCACCGGGAACAATGATGAGTCCAGATGGAACAGCCATAGTTGCAACAGCACAATTAGGTTCTAGCCAACCAAGTCCATCTGATTTTTATTATCACGGTAATGGAGCGTATACTGGTTCTTATGGTTCAGCAACCGCGATTGGATATATCTTGAAAGATGCAGGTGGAAACATCATAGATGCTTGTGCATACTCTGGCAGCACACCATATGCTTTCCCTGCTGCAGCTAATGTGAGCACGGCTGATTGGTCAGGCTCTGTGCCGAGTGGTTCGGGAACTGCCGGTATTCGTTTGGAAGGGGCTTACACGAAAGATGCAACCAACTGGCTTGTTTCTAGCGCAACCAACCCGCAAGATCCCAACGATGTTAATCCAAGTGTAACGGTACCCGTGCCCGGTGATGTTGTTGGGCTGGAATGGACATTAGGCGGTGTATTCATCGATACTGTTCCTAGTGTACACGTTGGTCCATTTGCCGTTCCCGGAACGTACTACGCAGTGGCAACTTACACTACCCCTTGTGGCTTAGAGTCCGATTCTGTAGAGATTTTCGTTGACTTCCCATTCTGCTTTGAGCCGGATAGCATCGAGGTGGATCCAGGCTGTGAAGATGCAGAAGTGACTTGGGTTAGTGGGCAATTTGCCGATCACCATACAACAATTGAGTACGGTCCAACCGGCTTTACTCAGGGAAGTGGGATGTTTGTCAGCAGCGTTACCAGTCCGGCAACGTTGGATTCCTTAACCCCCGGTACTGATTATGAGTACTACATCTACGATACGTGTACGGTAACCGAAATTGAGTTTACGTCGGATAATACCCTTGCGGGAACGGTAACCAGTGACTACGATTTAAGTCCAACCACGTCTACATTGAGTTCGTGTGCGGGTACCCTCGAGGTGGTGATTCCTTCGGGCGCTACCATTAATGGCGTTGATGTAGAGTATGATATTGAAGCTGGTGGTGGTGCATGGATGAGCGAACAGCGCAGTTACATTCGCTGTGTTAGTCCTGGAGGTGTCGCTGAAGGCGCAGTAGCATCTGGTGCTGGTAGTTCAGCCGGTGTGTTCAACTACAACCGCACTGGTTTAACCATTGCCAACGGTGTAACGGGTGTTGATACACTGGTATTTGAGCTTCACAACTTCCGCACATGGGGTGGTACCGGATGTGATCCAGTTTACAATACAGTTGTTGCCGGATCATTCAAAATAACGGTACATCACGATACAACGTCTGTTACCTCCATAATTGGTGAAAGCACCACAACAGGTTCGTTCACTACACTGGAACTCCCTGATGCCGGTACCATCAACTTTACACACGACGGCTTAGGAGGCTATACCTTTGATGCCGGTCCTAATGCAAGCGGAACGTTGACTTGGGACTTTGGTGATGGCAACTCCGACGTTGGAGATACTGTGTTCAATCAGTATACCAATGAGGGAACCTACAACGTAACTGTAGTGGCTACAAACGATTGTGGCAGCGACACAGCTACCACCGTATTGGCTTACATCAGCGTTGACGAGTTTAGTTTGGATAATATTGCCATTTATCCGAACCCATCGCGTGGTGATGTAGTGATTGATCAGTTGCCACTTGATGGTGGAGAAATCACTATGTTGATTCACGATATGGCAGGTCAAGTTGTCCACACGAAGGTATGTGAATCAGGTATCCAACGCATGGAGCTTGGTTTAGATCACCTCAGTGCAGGAACGTACTTCATCACTCTGTCAAACGATTATGGACGTACCACTAAACCTGTGGTAATCGTAAAATAAGCGTTACAGTTTACAGAAATGTAAAAAAGCCGCCGGCCTGTTGGTCGGCGGTTTTTTTATAGAACAATACGCAATTGCAGCCGAACATCGTCCATGCGATTGCCCGATATGCGATTCAGGCCACTGCCAATGGATTCGGCTTGGTGAAACCGCGTATGTGCATAGCGCAGCCATACGGAGGCTCGGTCACTGAATTGCCATTTGTACACCACATAGAATCGTGTGCCCCGATTAAAGTACGCTGGAATGGAAAAGGCGTACAACACATCGTGTTCGTATGCATAAATCCGTGCATCGTAGTCATCGGTGTCAAACAGAGCGTAACGCATAGTGAAAATCATTCTGTGCTGAGGTAAGCGGTAACGAATTTCTTGATAGAGCAACCACCCGTTTTTAGTTTGATGACGGTGTTGATGATTGGTATATTCAATGCGCGATGCCAATTCCCAATGGTCATCCATTTTGTGACTGAGGTGCTGACGCACACTCAATCGCCGTTCTGTTGATAATGAGCGAATCATTTCGGTGTCTTCTGCATTTATGTCGCGCTGCTGATAGCGCATACGGCTGTATGTGCTGGTTGACGTATTGATGGGGAAAACCGTTTGCCATACGTAGTCGCTTCCAGTGGTTGGTGCAGACGCGCGAAACCGCAGCCATCTAAACTGGTAATGGTCGGCATAGGCATTAGAGGTTATACCATTTCGGTGATTCCACTGAATTCCTAAATAAGTGCCACGTTCACCGCTTCCACTTGCCTGCGACTCCGAAAAAGGCGCCATAAATAATGCGTCATAGGTAGGGGCTATGTTTCGATGGTGTAGGTTGAAAATCAAATGTTTGTTTACATTAACGTATACGCCATTGGCACTGGCAAACCCCCGGCGCTCATTAACAGCTGCTTCGCCGTAAACCTGCACGCCACGAAGAAGCCACTGATAGTCAACCGAAATGTTGTGTCGATTGGTTCCGGAAAATTGGTTTGCCCTGTACAGTTGCGGTGGTGGAACGAGTGGCGCATCAAATTTATTTGCGATAACGGTTGCCCCGATGGATAAATTGCTGCCCGAAAAATGAAGGTTTCCTCCAACGCTTGAAATACCCAAAGCTTTTCTGGATGCCCGTTCACTCGGGGTGCGGTGTAGCCCCGATTGTTGCAGTCCTGAAAACGTACCTTCTACATCATTACTGAACGATGCGTCCACATGTTTTCGCGAGAAAAAGAGAGTGGCGTCTACCAACCCACAATCAATCGTTGCCCCAACGCCCCTATAATACCGATTTTCGTTTACGCCACTAGAAGGCAGTAGTCCACGACCATACCGCTTGCTGTTTAGGGTCATAGCCGATTTGTTGAAGGCCAAGCTCGACCACAACGCAAGCCCCTGACCAAATTGCGCTTGAAAGTCACCAACCACGAGGCGCTTTAGGCTGCCAATATTTGACAAACTAATATGCGACGAGACAAAGTCAAAGCCCAAACCCGATGAACGCCATTTTTCTCCCGGATCTTTCTCTGCGGTTATGCCGAATTGCAGATGTCGTGAGAACGAAAACCGATGGCGGAATACATAGCGATTGGGGTCGCCTACATAGTAACTTCCGACGTCATTTTCACCGGATGCTTTTTGTCGCCTCCGTTGAAACCCTTCTCGCTCTTGTATTACGCGATCCCATCGTGTGATAATGTTGTGTTTACCGTAGTCAAACATTTTTCGCCACGGAATTTTTTTCGCTTCGCTTTTGCCAAAATAAACGTAATCGGTAAGTGTTTTTGCCGTGTTTAAGTCTATGGTGTGAATGGCATTCAGCTCATAGGGATGTCGGATGGCTCCGTAACGTTTTCTGTATTGTAGTATGTTGTGTACTTGAAATGCGTTCAAACACGGTATTTCATTGAGCATTGATTTGTCTGCCGTATTGATGTTGATCTTGTGCTCTCGAATGTGTTGGTATTGTTCGGCCAACTGCGTTAAGTTAGCCGCTTCGTCTTCCCCAACATCGGCCAAAGACTCCAGTTTCATTTCAACCTCGTAGGGTGTTTGCCCGTCAACAAGATATGGCGCGATGAGACAGAGTAGAAATAGCAGACCGTTTTTCATTTTACCATGAATGTGTCAAACTGATTGAAGGCGTTGCCCCCAGTAAAGGAATGTAGCTCACCGATGCGTCGATGTGGGTAGTATGTGTTTGGTATCCGACGCCCAGTGCGTTTATCATTGGCGTTTGTCGCAACCCCGTTCGGATGTACACGGACTCCATAATGGACCATTGTATACCGGCCCCAAAGCTTATGGAGTGGGACATGGGTTTTTCTATGTCGCAGCTCAATAAAACGTTGTTTGACATTTGCCATGCTCCACCAATGGCCATCCGCTGCTCTAATGGTTCGGAGTCGAAGGGGTGGTGAATGCCAAGGAAATTGTCGACAACGATGCCAATGGATACTACTTGGTTGAGTTGGTACAGCAGTGATGCATCCGGAGTAATTGCATATCCATTTCCCAGCATGTCGGGTTCAAGTACATTATGACCGTTTAGCCTTATTGCAACAGACATGTTTTCGTTGAGCAGCATGCCGTAATGAATGGATAATCTGCTGTAACGATATGCAGTGAATCCGGTGTGTAAAATGGCTGCGCCAAACGCTTGCTTAGCATTTTGAATGCCAACACCCGCTTGATGAAACGCAATTTTTTGTAGCATGTGACGCATTTCGGTGGCGGTGACTGCATTGTTTGCGGTGTTGAACACGCTTGCTGCTGGATTATTGAATATGCTGTATTGGTTTGATATTGCGGTTGTGCTGTTGCCCATGCTCCGACTAAAGGCGTCGTGTTGAGCAAAAAGCCCGTTATTGACAAATAGAATGAGTGCCCAAAAACAAGCACATAACACCTCTCGATTGTACAAACGTGTTTTCATAAAGGTGCTCAATGAAATAGGTGAAGACGTAATTGCTTGACAGTAATTAGTCATTTTGGTTAAATGACAGCCAACACACTCATTATCAATATTGTAAAAAAATGAAATAGCAGCGCTTAACGATTTAAAAATTATTCGTTGATTAAGATTGCCTGAGGACGAGATCAAATGGGTGAAAAGCAAAAACATTATTATAGTATATTTCTTACTTTTGCAAAAATATAAAATTAAATAAAATACTACAAAATATTTTTCGCAACACGACTATTTAGATCGCGTTTTGAATTCACGATAAACCCGTTTTATTGAATGAAGAAGAGCCTGATGATTGATTTAGGCAGCTTTGCTTTGGTTATGCCGGGATGCTGAGCATGTATTTAAGAAGTATACCCTATGTCGTTATTGATGGATGCATTAAACACACCTGATATTTACGCGCTTTCGTTACTATTTTGAAACCACAATGATTTGTAGAAGGGGGAGGAGGGGTATAGGAAACGCGAAGGCGTGGTTCCATTCTTTTTTTAGATGTTCAGAACTGGTAACACCACAGCAAATAAATAATGACAACGATATTGCATCACTTGCAATTACACTGTCTGGTGGTTTTGACTTCGGTATTTTGCATGACAAACACAATTTCTTCAACCTTGGCTTTGCTAAGTGCTGTCATGCGAATGTCCAGTAACTTCAATCGATCCATAGTCAATAAATGGGGGTGAAAATCGTAAATATCGGAGTTCCACAAGTCCAAATGCCGAAGTTTTTCGAGTTTTGCAATTCCCGGCGGAATGTAGTTTATGGGATTTTTACCCAAACGGAGATAGGCAACATTGGACAGTAAATCCCAAGCAGAATCGGGAATGTTTTCGATTTTATTTCCGTAAAGGTCGATTGAGTCGAGCTGCTTGAACAACGCTAACTCTTTGGGCAGCTCTGTGAGTTTGGCCCGTTTTATAACCAGGTAATTGGTTTCCGGATGCGCTTCTGCCAATTCTTTAAGTGACTTAACGTCTTTGCGTTTTACCCGCAGTTTGTGCTGAGCCAGTACATCACCACCAATCAGAAGCATAAGTGCAATGCTGATGATGGATACGGTGCGTTTGTGACATTGGGATAAGGCCATGATTATGCTTGCTTCTCTAGTTCTCTAACCGCGTTTTCTTTGTCTTTTTCCAACTGTTGTTTGAGGGCATCGAGATTGGAAAACTTGGTTTCCTTCCTCAGTGTTTTTACAAATGTAATCTCCAACGATTCTCCGTAGATGTTGTCATCAAAATCGAATAGGTGAACTTCTATGGTGCGGAAGCCATCACCAATGGTGGGTTTTTCGCCAATGTTGCACATTCCTTTGAGGGGTGGTTCTTCTATGCGGTTATGTCGTCGAGCAGTAACCGCAAAAACGCCATTTCCGGGTATCAGTTTGTTTAAATCGCTGACTAATATATTGGCAGTTGGGAAAGAAATATTTCTGCCTATTTGATTCCCTTTAACTACTTTTCCTGAGAGTGTATAGTGGTATCCCAGCCATTTAGCAGCCCGTTCTACATTTCCATCCGTTAGGGCATTGCGTATTTTTGTTGAACTCACTGCAACCTCGTCGAGTTCCTGTGCGGGTATTTCCTCAACGCTGAATCCGTAGTCTTGACCATGCTGTTTTAGGTGCTCAAAACTGCCTTCGCGATTGCGTCCAAAATGATGATCGTATCCAATTACCAATTTTTTTGCCCCAATGCCCTCAACCAATTGCTTTCGGATGAAGTCATTGGATGTCATCTGACTAAAGGCCATTGTGAAGGGGTGAACAATCAAGTGATTTAGTCCCGTTTTTTTTAGCTGTACTATTTTCTCGTCTAGGGTAGATAAGAGCTTGATGTTGTCATTTGGCCTCAACACCATTCTCGGATGGGGATTGAACGTGAGCAGAACGCTCTCCCCGCCGGTGGATTCAGCCACGCGGTTTAGTCGATCTAGAATAATGCGATGACCGTAATGCACCCCGTCGAATGTTCCGGTGGTAAGTACAGCGTTTTCGCTTCGGGGAAATTCATCAATGGAATAATAGACCTTCACGTAAAACTATTTTTTACAAAGGTAGTGGACGAGATAGCCTTTCTGCTATTTTTCATTGTATTTTTACACATTATTAAAGTAAAAGGTTGTTCAAACACGTTTACATTCGTGATAGAATTGCTAAATCAAATCAACGCAATATGAAGTTAGGGAAGACATTTGTGCGTTCCATGGTTCGAGAAGTTGGACGTAATTACGGTAAAGCCATGTCGAACTCGCTGCTTGGTGATAAACATTCCACACCGTATCGTCGAGTAGGATCTGAAGCAAACAGTGCAGGATCATATCAGCCGAGTGCTTCAGCAAAAAAACGCATGTCTAAGCTCGAGAAGCAATTGAAGGCATTTACTCGAAAAACAACGGAGCGCTCTATGGTATCTCAGGCACTAAATATATACGATGCATATTTTGAAGAGGTAGATGATGCACAAAGCAATGGCGGGGGCATTGATTTAGCTGAAGCCATGTTTATTGTTGAAAAAAGCCATGATGTTCGCCGTTGCATAGCCATTTCAATCGAACAACTTCAAGTACTGAAAAAAACGGAAAATGTCCCGTTACTTCGAGAAAAGGAGGAAGACATTGTAACATTGATTTCAGGGATAGACCAATCGCTGAATGAACATTTAGATGACATGGATTTCTCTAAAAACAAACAAACTGATAATATAAAAGATCCTACCATAGTCGCATTGCTGTCATTCATTGGACTAGGAGAAGCCTATTTTTACGGATCGATTACATCTAAGAGTGCTCAAAAACAATTTGTTGTTTGGCTGATTGCAGTCATCGGTATTGTGGGGACATACGGAAATGATGATTTAGGTTGGTTGACATCAATTTTATTTGTTGGTTACGTCATTATTTACGTAGGCTTTATCTCTTGGCGTAAAGCAAAACGAAAAAAAGAGGAGACTGTGGTTAAGCAACAAAAATTCCGAGAATTACAAGCTGTTGAAGCGCAAATAAAACAAATACTTGATGTTATGTGAAGCACGTTTGCGCTTCACTATGGTGTATATTCCCGAATATATACATTCCCGTACGGAACGTACATGTCGATTCTATTTATCCCATCGTTCATTTGGTAAATTTGTCTGTCAGATTCCTTAGAAGTCATTCGTAGGTTTAAATCCGTGAATAGTCGCGGTGTAACGCGCTCCTTTTTAATTTCAAAAACAACATCGCTTTCCTTTGGTAAACTGATGTCAATTAGTCCGGTATGCGAGGTAAGGGAAGCGGAAAAGCTTGGCGATGCATTGTACACAACTTCTATATTGCGTTGCGTTTCAATGTCTAAGTATTGGGTGTGGTTTTCTACACGTACCGAGGCTTGAAGCTTTTTCATGTGGAGGGGAGCGTTTAGGCCGTTTGCGATGACTTTACCTCCGTAGCCTGTCCCTTTTACCGCTACCGGCAGCTCCTTGGGCAGATAAATGGCAAAATGCTTATTTTTATGGCGATCACTTGCCGGACGAATGATTAAAACATCATTAACGACGGATACATTTAAGCCAACCCCAGTATTGTCGTTTGTACCCGATGAAATTTCTCTCAACCCTTTTGCGCGGTCGTCTCTCAAGTGTGCCGCAAATACGTGGTAGACTTTGAGTAGGTCGGTATCATCGGATCCGTAAAGGCGTACCTTACCGGAAAAATTACCGGTGATTTCCACGGACTTCACATTTCGTTCAATGCCTAAATCGAAGTACGTGCTGTCCAGTGCTAATGAATCTTGTTCCGGAGTAACGGCAACTCTTCGGGTGTCTACTTGTGCATGCTGTTCGGAGACGAAGCAAAACACACAAAATAAAAGGGCAGTGATGCGCATAATAATTGGGAATTAGTCTGTTCATTTAAAGCACAAATTATGCCGAACTTATCGTGATTTCCCTCGTTGTGTTTGTTATATTTGTGGCTTATCAATGTAATTAATTCCAAAACATATGTACGGTTCAATCCAACAACACTTAGAAGACGAAATCAAAGACATCAAAGAAGCCGGTTTATACAAGCGAGAACGCATTATCACCGGTCCTCAGGATGCTGAAATTACGGTTGCAGACGGCAGTACCGTTCTCAATTTTTGCTCCAACAACTATCTGGGACTTTCTTCTCATCCGAAGGTGGTTCAAGCGGCCAAGGATGCATTAGATACGCACGGGTTTGGAATGAGTAGTGTGCGATTCATTTGTGGAACACAAGACATTCACAAGACACTTGAGCAAAAAATATCTAACTTCCATCAAACCGAAGACACCATACTATACGCAGCTTGCTTTGATGCCAATGGCGGTGTGTTTGAACCGTTGCTGGGGCCCGACGACGCAATCATTTCCGACTCTCTCAATCATGCGTCCATCATTGATGGTGTGAGATTGTGTAAAGCCAAGCGCTTTCGGTATGCCAATAACGATATGGCTGATTTGGAAGAAAAGTTGAAGGAAGCTTCGGATGTTAGCCGTTTTCGCATCATTGTTACGGACGGTGTATTCAGTATGGATGGCTACGTAGCACCCCTCGATAAAATTGTTGCTTTGGCAAAAAAATACGATGCTTTGGTAATGGTAGATGATTGTCACGCTACGGGTTTTATTGGTAAAACCGGTAGAGGAACCATGGAACATCGCAACGTGATGGGCGAAGTGGATATCATTACGGGCACCCTTGGAAAATCACTTGGGGGCGCTATGGGTGGATTTACTACGGGAAAGAAGGAAATCATCGATATATTGCGTCAGCGCTCACGCCCGTATTTGTTTAGTAACTCACTAGCACCTTCTATTGTAGGCGCATCGATTGCGGTTTTTGACCTGCTCAGCGAAACGACGGCATTACGCGATAAATTAGAAGAAAACACCAAATACTTTAAGAAAGGGATAAAGGCGGCCGGTTTTGATATTAAGGATGGTGATTCGGCCATTGTACCGGTCATGCTCTACGATGCTGCATTATCACAAACGTTTGCTGATGAGCTGCTAAAAGAAGGCATTTACGTAATAGGGTTCTTCTACCCCGTTGTGCCCAAAGGCCAAGCGCGCATTCGGGTGCAGCTCTCGGCAGCACATGAGCGTGAACACCTCGACAAAGCCATAGAAGCATTCACAAAAGTCGGTAAGCGATTGAATGTCATTTAGAAAATGCCAAAGGCAAAAAAAAAGGGAGCTTTAAAAAGCTCCCTTTTTTAATTAAATATCAGCGGACGTATTGGTAGTGCCACGATTTTTTTATGGGCTTTTCCCAAGCCTCTTCTAATTCTTTTTTGGTGCTTAGCATGTTGTCAAAGACTTTCGTTTTGTTTATGCTGAGGTCACCATCTTTGACCATTTTTTTAAATTGATTAAGCGAGCACCCTTGAACGAGGTCGCCGTTTCGAAACGCCACTTGGAATCGATCAAAGAACGTTACGTCAATAGAGCCTTCGAGCTCTTGAATCAGTTTTGTTGATTTGTCGATGCTGCACCCGGTGAGTTTGCAGTACGACTCGTCAACACCAATCACTAAAAATCGATTGTGAAGGATGACAAAAGACGCTTTCAACGGCTGCTCATGGGCAGACCAATCATTGATAAATTGATGCAGCTTTTCGCTGATGATATCTAAGTGATTTTCGCTCAGTTCTTTATTGCTTTGATAGATCCAGATACGACTATCATCGGGTAATTCTTCAAAATTAGTATACATGCCTTTCTGTTTTTTTGTTTCGTCATTCAAACGTACGCAAATATTTTTGATTGCAACAAACACGATCAAAAAAAAAAGGGCAACGCGTGGTTGCCCTTCTTACGAATGAACGTGAGATTAATAATAGCGCTTGCGTCTTACTTGCGCAATGTATTTTGAGAGCCTTATGACTTGTCGGCTATAGCCATACTCGTTGTCATACCAAACGTAAAGAACCAATCCTTTGCCGTCGTTTTGAACAATGGTTGCTTGGCTATCAAATACAGACGGACAGGAATTGCCAATGATGTCACTCGATACCAATTCGCTGGAGATGGCATAATTGATTTGCTCTACTAAGTCTCCCGTAAGTGCTGCTTGACGGAGGGCTTCGTTGACACTTTCTACGGTAGTCTCCTTGTTTACTTGTAAGTTCAAAATTGCCAATGAACCGTTTGGTACAGGAACGCGAATGGCATTAGAGCTGAGTTTGTTTTCAAGTTCGGGTAATGCCTTAGCGACAGCTTTTCCGGCTCCGGTTTCAGTGATGACCATATTCAGTGCAGCTGAGCGCCCACGTCTGTATTTTTTATGCATGTTGTCTACCAAGTTTTGGTCGTTGGTATACGCGTGCACTGTTTCGATGTGTCCTTTTTCAACACCAAATGAATCGTTGATGACTTTGAGAACCGGAACAATGGCATTGGTAGTACACGATGCGGCCGAGAATACATCTTCGGTGCTGGGATCAAACATTTTTTGGTTGACGCCATGAACGATGTTGGGAACTTCCTTGCCGGGAGCGGTAAGTAAAACTTTATGGGCTCCTTTGGCTTTAAGGTGTCTGCTCAACGCTTCGCGATTGGTGAATGCACCGGTATTATCGATGATCAAGGCATTGTCGATGCCGTATTGCGTGTAGTCAATGTCTTCAGGTGCATTGGCGCCAATCATGAGAATAGGGCGTCCGTTAACAACGATGGCATTTTGCTCAACGTCGGCTTCTACGCTCCCGGGAAACGCTCCGTGTACGGAGTCAACACGTAAGAGTGAAGCGCGTTTTTCCAGGGTGCTGGGATTGTTGTCACGCGTTACAATAGCGCGGAGACGAAGTTGCTCTCCACGGCCTTCTTGAATGATGAGTTCGCGAGCAAGCAGACGACCAATGCGACCAAACCCGTAGAGCACAACGTCTTTAGGTTCGTTTTTTTCGTCGTTGTTTACACCGATAAATTCGCTGAGGGTGTCTTCCAAAAACGCCAGCTCACTATCAAACTTGTCGCCGGAGGTTTTCCATTCGTAAACGATACGGCCAATATCCATGCGTGCCGGACAGAGGTCGAGGCTGCAAAGGTGTTTGGCAAATCGCGCAGTTTCATCAATGGTGATGGGCTTGCCAACTACTTTTTGGGCGTAGGTGTGGTGGTTGAGGACTTCACTGGTTTTCGTGTCAAACAGTTTTTTTCTGAAGATTACCAGCTCAATGCCTTTATCGTACCAAAGATCTTGAGTTGCTCTAATGAGTTCGGTGGCGTTTTTTTCGGCGTTGATTTGCCTGTCTATATGCGCCTGGTAGTGATTTGCAGGGGTCATTTTTAACGTGGTTTAAATTACTGAAAAATGATGGCGCTAAAGTAGCGCAAAGGACTGGTTCAGCGGAAAAAAAATGATTATAAAACCCTTTTTTAAAAGTTGCGTTGTAACATTGTACGAGAAAAGTTAAACAAACCGTCGTTGTGTCTAAATATTACCGAATACTAGAATTGTCTCCCGGTGCTTCAAAGGCAGAGGTGAAAAAGGCATACCGACGGCTGGCGAGGAAATATCACCCCGACGTCAATCGTTCTCCTGAAGCTCACCAAAAATTTCAGATGATTGAAGAAGCCTATCGCATGATTCAATCGGGAAAGGCCAACACTACAGCAAAAGACAAAAGAGCAGCATACGCCAAAGCCAAACAAAAGCAAGAAGAACGACGAAGAGAAGCGTATCGCGAACGCATGAGACGCGCTCAAAGGTTTGCGCAACGAATCAAAGAACAGCGCGAGAAAAATTTCCTAGAATCCGTGAGGCGTTTTTTTACGACCATCATCATTATATTGGTAGGTTTGTCGTCGTTTTACCTCTTCGAATTGATTTATCCTGCCATAATGATCCAACAGAATACGGCAACAACTTGGGGGGTAATCTACGATGCGTCAACCCGAAATGCGCGTTATACATTCGAAGTAGACGGAAAGGAGTTTAAGGGTAGTATGTATCTCAGAAAAGCGTTTACGGAAATTGTAACGCCAAACGGAATGCCTTTGGAAAATGGTCAGTATTTTAAAGTAGAATACAATGCACAGCATCCACAATACAATCGCATGAATTTTAGCGATTACGCATCGTCCGTTTCCGAACGGTATTTTGAGATGACGTACAGAAAAATGAGAGTTGCGCCAAAGTTTAGTGAGTATAGCGACGCACAGCTTGCATGTGTGATTTCGGAAGTTTACCGCAAAAAAGGAACCGAAGGTTTGGCAACCATTTACTTCTTCAGTGAACCGGCTGTAGAAAATATTAAGTTCAATAAGCTTACATTCAGACAATTTAAGAAATCTGAGACGTTTCAAAACATTCACGAGCACTGTTTGCAAACACGGAGGTAAATGGCCATCTTTGCATTCTTGAATCAAAACATAGAATGCATGCAAAAAGTGTCCATAGCCAAAGGAATGCGGGATTTCAACTCCTCTCAGGTATCAAAAAGACAATACATTACCAATACCATTCGCAATGTGTTTGAAACCTTTGGATATGCCCCGTTAGAAACACCCAGTATGGAAAATTTATCGACGCTTACCGGTAAGTATGGCGATGAGGGCGATAAGTTGATTTTTAGGGTATTGAAATCGGGTGATTTTTTAAAGTCGGTTCCCCAAAACGCGGAGCGCGATGCTGCTCAATGGTCATCAATGGTTTCGGATAAAGCGTTGCGCTACGATCTTACCGTGCCCTTTGCACGCTACATTGCCAGCAATCGCAACGAGGTAAAGCTACCGTTTAAGCGCTACCAAATGCAGCCTGTATGGCGAGCCGATCGGCCGCAAAAAGGACGTTATCGTGAGTTTTGGCAATGCGATGCTGATGTGGTTGGTTCCAAATCTCTCTGGCAGGAGGTTGAACTGATGCTTTTGTATGCTGAGGTTTTTGAACGCCTAGCAGTACCTGTTCGGATTCGCATTTCTAATCGCAGCATCTTGGCGTCGATGGCCGAGTACGCCGGTGTGGCCAAAGAATTTATGACCTTTTGTACCATACTCGACAAAGTGGATAAAATAGGGGTGAGCAAGGTTGTAGAACAATGGATAGAAATGGGGGTAGAAGCTGATAGCGCCGCAACACTTTCCGAGTTGATTCAAATGAGAGGTTTGGATGCTCTTGTTCATGCATCTAAACTAAATGCTGAGGCAACCGAAGGCGTTTCCTTTGTTCTGAAACAATTCAATGCCAACAATACCGCCAAGAATGTTGAGTTGGTCTTTGACCCGTCGCTTGCGAGAGGATTGGATTATTATACCGGGTGCATTTTTGAAGTAGAGGCACAAGGAGTAGGTATTGGCTCCATAGGCGGTGGAGGGCGCTACGACGACCTCACCGGTATATTTGGTGTTAAAGACGTTCCCGGAGTAGGTATTTCGTTTGGTTTGGATCGCATTTATTTGGTGCTTGAGGAACTGAATTTATTTCC
>SKIJ01000130.1 GCA_007116495.1 Cryomorphaceae bacterium
CGCCAAACAGAATGTTGCGTTGATAAAAATCACGCCGCACCAGTGTTTCCGTTGCGCTATTGGGTTGAAGCTCGTTCACGCCAACTTGTGGCATGTGAGGCTTTTTAATGAATAGTTCGTAAGGGGTATTTAGTAGGTTTGCCACTTTTACAAAGGCAACAAACTTTTTAGCAAAGGTTTTCTCAATAGAGAGGTCAAGCTGCACCATCTCGCGCATCCACCAATCTGTATCCAGTCCTCCAGAAACGACTGCTATTCTAGATCCCGTATACACCATAGAGACCTGTGCATTAAACCCTTTTTCTTTGTTGCGGTAAAGCAAGGAAAGGTTTCCTATATGGCGAGACTGGCCTTGAAGAGGGCGGCTTTGCATCACATTGAGCAGCGTCGTGTCGCCCAAATCCAGCGTTTCGCGTTGCAAGGGTGTCAGTTGATTAATGTTATCTCTGGTGATTTCCATGCGCGTGCGCTTAATGCTCTCAATTCGAGAATCAGTAAAGGTGTAGTTGGCACGGATTCCGAAATTTTTGAAAACCCCGCGTTGAAAGGTTTTCATGTAATCCACTTCTACACCTTGATTAACGGCTGTTTCTAAGTTTAGCGGTATGATGGTCGTTGCAGAAATAAGAAATTCGGGGAAGCTTGGATCTGTAGGAGCTAAAATGGCCTGTTCAATCGGATTATTAATAATTTTATAAAACCCTCCAATCAAAAACTGATCGGTTGACGTCGGAAAGTATTCGAAACGTGCATCGAAATTGTGGGCATCTACTGGCTTGAGGTTGGGGTTACCTCCCTCCGGCCTTATTTCTTCAGTAGCCGGACGGCGATAGGGTATGATCTCTAAAAAACTAGGACGGGATATGGATCTGAAGTAGGAACTTCGAATATTTGTTTTCCCGGTAGGCATATACTTGACGTGCAGACTTGGTAAAATAGACCAGTACTCCTGTTCACCATCCGGTATATTGTTGTTGGCTGTAATGTAACCTTGATTGGTGTGCTCTGCTCTTACCCCGCCAACAAATTGAGTGTTTTTTACGCGAAATTGAAACTCTCCGTACTGGGCAAATATATCTTCATAAGACTGGTAATTGAGAACGTGTGAAGGGGTTCCTGCACCTCCGGTTATACGCCATGTAAGATCGGCAAAATCTGTTTCAAAAGGAACATACTCTTGTATTCCCGGATTGGGTTTAAACGAATATAAGTCAAATAAATTTTCACGGCGTTTGATGCGGAGTAACCCCCCGGTTTTCAACGATAACTTTATTCGTTGAAGGTGCGCGGGACGAAACGTTAAATTATAGTATCCTGCATAGTCTTGGTCGGAATTGCTCTCCCAAATACGAATAATGTTCTCATGCACCAACCAGCGTAAATCACGCTCAGGTGTATCGTAATTTGATACCGTAATCAATTGAGAGTTGTCGGGCATATCTTGTGTTGCCAACGAGTATACCAAGGACCAATCGACTGTAAACTCATCATTTAGAACATGCTCTCCTTGTAGTGTGGAGTTGTAAATGCGTTGACGGTTTATTTGTCCACGCCAGTTTTTTTCTAAAGTCTTTTCACGATTGGCATCGCGCAAACCATCTTCCCAGATGACGCGGGTTTCGTTATTTTCTAAATGCACCATTGCATTGTACCACCGCAGTTTATTGTTGCTGTTGATTTGGTAGTCCATCATAGAGTGGACACCTGCACGTTCTTGTTCTACGGAATATCTACGTTCTTGATAACTCGAAACGGTTGGGTTGGGACTGCCAAACTCATTATCTGATACACGAAACTCTACGCGATCAGCCCCACGGAATGTGTTTTGGTAGCTTGCTGCTACAATAATCCCCAACTTACCATCATTAAACCGATCTCCGTAAGTAATTGATCCCAAAGCATTGGGTCGCAACATTCCGGAAGCAAAGGGGTTTGGGTTCAGTTGGCGTTGTTCAAAATTCAAATTTTCAGTACTGAACTTATCTATGGATGCAACCCTTTCCCCTTGATCAACTCTTTGCATAGGAGGGGTAAAGTCAACCGACCTCGTGTCAAAATAATCATACGGTCTACTTAAAAAGAGCGTATTAAATCCCGTACTAAAGCTTGTAGTTAGTATTTTTTTCTTAGGTGCATCTTTCATGCGTAGATCCACAACACCTCCAATGGCATCCCCTTCCATGGAAGGGGTTAGCGATTTAGATACGGCCAATTGATCGAGTAACTCAGCCGGGAAAATATCCAATGGAACATAGCGGTTTTCGTTGTCGGGTGAAGGTATTTTAATTCCATTAACCAACGTGTAATTATACCGCTGATTCATTCCTCGAACAATGGCATACTGACCATCTCCGTTTGCATTTCGCTCTACTGTGAGCCCGGAAACACGCTGAATGACATTCGCCACCGTTATATCCGGTGAAGCCTCAATGCTTTCTGCCGAAACGGCATTCATTACTACTGAAGAATTGCGTTCAGCGGATCGCGCACCTGCCTGGCTGGTTCCTTCGTAACTGGTGGTAACAACAACTTCACCGATGAGCGCCGGATCTTCCTTTAACGTAATTTTTTTATACACTTCCTCTTCATCGCCATTTAAGGTAAACTCGATGTGGTATTTTAGATATCCTATGTAAGAAACCTCCGCAAAGTGAGTGCCTGGGGGTACGGAGTTCAGTGAAAACGTACCGTCTATATTAGTGATAATGTGTAAATTCAACTCATTAATTGAAATGGACGCACCGATGAGTGGTTCATTGTCTTCAGAAACAACTTTTCCCTTAATGACGCCTGCATGAACATTGGTATATGAGAAAATCATAATAAATAATCCGCTGAGTGAGGCCGTTTTAGATGCTGAGGAAAAAGCCTTTAAGAGTGGTGGTCTAAAAAGGTGGTTGTACATTGAGTTCGTTTTTTATCATCAAATAACAGGTGCAAATGTATTTGGATGATATTACCTCAATGTAAATGGGTGTTACCCATTGATTAAGAAGGAGGCGCTTGATGTTACGCCAATGTTACGCAAAATTAGTATACCAGCATGTCCCGCACATTAGATGGGATTCTGGAGCTGCCTTTTGGCTGATAGTACCAACAGTCGCCTTCGCGTTTTCTCGCGCGTTTCATTTTGCTACTGGAAAAAAAGACCTCTGAAAAACGGTAGATGATTCCAATTTCATGTGTACCGGATGTCGTTTGTGCGCCCAATTCAGATACGACAATATCGTAGCTGTACACCAAGCGCAAATCAGATGTTGGAATGATCATCATATTGAACAATATGGATTCGCGAGCACGGTCAAACAACGGATAATTTTCGCTGCGCCAAGCCAAACCGAGAAAAAGGTACTCTCCAAAGTTTCTTCTGATATGCAGGGTATTGGTGCTTAATACCGATTGTGTGTTGTACACATACCCCACCGACATAAAAACAGTTTTATCCATCGGTTTGCGGTAATTGGATATGGCAAAATGTGCTAAACCGTGAATGGTGTATCGTCGATCCATTCGTCGGTCGATGCCGGTAAGTGTTTCTCGCGGACGATTGATGTGAAACACACTAGCACCTAAGGAGAAAAAGCCTCGTTCTTCATAATTGCCTCCAAGTTTGTAGCGAAACAACATACCACTCGACAAGTCTTGAATGAGGTTGCTGGCATCGTTGCCAATATTTGCAGCGGTTGTTTGCGACACCAAACCTTGGTATGCGTCTAGCTGATCCGAAAACACCAATTTCGACCAATCAATACGAACCTGCGAGAGCGAATATTGAAGCCCCAAGCCCAGCGTAAAGTTGCGTCCTCCAATGTGAGCCGATGCCAAGGGGGCAAAGTCGAACTTTCCGTATCCCACATCCCCGGCACGGTGATCGACCATCCTCAACCCCAATCCAATATTGGCATTTTTTGAGTATTGGTAGGGTGCATCAACGGAAGCGAAGTTTGTCTGGTTACGACCGTTTAGTGACGTCCATTGTTGCCGCGTAAGCATACTGGCAGATAAATTGGATTCAATGCCCGCGTAAGCGGGATTGATGTATATCCTATCTGCCCAAAACTGGGAGGAAAAGGTGGGGTCCTGAGCCCGTGCTGTTGTGCACCAAAAAACGGTAGTAAGAACAATAGCGATCTTACCGTATAAGGTTAATAGGTCCACTCGTTATCGGGTTTTTTTTATCTTCTATCGA
>SKIJ01000052.1 GCA_007116495.1 Cryomorphaceae bacterium
CACGGTGCCAACTACACAGTACGCTTCGATGACGATTACCTGTTAAACACCTACGCTGTGTTTTTGGAAGATAAAAAATTAAACCATTTTCACAACTTGGTCGCTTCCGATTACACCTTCTCCAATGATACCGGAAACGCCGATCGATTTGTCTTGCACTTCCGTACCGGTGCCCTAAGCTCCGACTTGGAATTTGCCAATAAGGCAAACCTACGCGCTTGGGTTTATCAGGGTAGAGCCTACATTCATCCCAACGTGGATTTAGGGCGCAGCGACATCCGCATGATGGATATGAGCGGTAGAACGGTGTTTACAACCAGCGAGGACCTGCGCAAATATGAGCGCCATGAAATTGACCTGCCTCAACTCAGAGCCGGAATGTACCTTCTTCAGGTGGGTTCTGAAGGCATCATCAAGGTGGTTGTTCAGTAAAAAATTAATAGTGTTAGGGGGTAGCACAAGGCTACCCCCTACAATATCTCAACCTCATCGTTGTATCCCATATTATCAACACTTATCAAGCTATCAGTGCGTCCGTTCAATTGAGGTCAATGCCAACCGGACAATGATCCGAACCGGTATATTCTTGCAGGATGTAGCTGTTTTTGACGCGAGACATCAGAGGTTCGCTGATGAGTACGTAGTCGAGCCGCCAGCCAATGTTTTTGGCGCGGGCACCTCCGCGATAACTCCACCACGAATACGCGACCTCATCGGGGTAGAGTGCGCGAAACGTATCGGTCATGCCACTGCTGAGCAGATGGCTTAATCCGTCGATTTCGTCTTGGGTAAACCCGGCGCTTTTGTTGTAATTGGCATCCGGGCGCGCAATGTCAATGCGTTGGTGTGCCACGTTTAGATCGCCGCATACCACCACGGGTTTTTTCTCTTCAAGACCATTTACGTACTGTTTAAAATCCTCGTCCCATTGCTTCCGATACGCCAAACGCTTCAGTCCGTTTCCGGAGTTTGGGGTATAAACCGTTACGATGTAAAACGAATCATATTCGGCGCAGAGTACCCGACCTTCATCGTCGTGTTCGGCGATTCCCATATCTGGAGTAACCGAAATGGGTTTGGTTTTGGTGAGGATTGCCACGCCGGAATATCCCTTTCTCGTGGCAGAATTGCAATATACATGGTAATCGGTGATCCCGCTTAGTGCCTCTTTAACCTGCTCGTCTTGTGCTTTGGTTTCTTGCAAACACACCACATCGGCATTGAGCGATTGGAGTTGCGTATAAAAATCCTTTTTTACGATGGCACGAATGCCGTTGACGTTCCAGCTGATGATGGTATTCATTCTCGATTGAGGGTTTTGCGGTTATTTTTCAGCCAGGTTGGTAAGGTGTGTTCCAATCTAGGCCAAGCTTTTTCGGAATCGTGAAAAACCACGATGGATCCGGCGCGGGTATGTTTATCCAGTATGCGCAAGCAGTCATTTGCTTCCGCGCTTTGGTCAAAGTCGTAGCTCAGCACCTCCCACATCATAATGCGGTAGCCCCGTTGCTTCAATTCTGTATATTGTTGGGGTTTTATCTTGCCGTAGGGTGGCCGAAACAGCGTTGTTGAGGTGTGCGATGATGCTTTTATTACATCGTCTACGTACACATTGGTTGGTGTTTGCAGTCCGTTGAGATGGGTCATGCTGTGATTGCCAATGAGGTGCCCTTCGTTTTGAATGGCCTTTACAATCTCCGGAAAACGAAGGGCGTTTTCTCCCACGAGGAAGAAAACGCCCTTAGCGTTGTATCGACGGAGTTGCTCGAGCACCCACGGGGTAATGTCGGGGTGCGGGCCGTCGTCAAATGTGGGAAGAATACAGCCGTTTTGTGTGCGCCATTCCATACCCGGAAATGCCCACTGCGTCCAGCGTGGTACCCTCGTAATGCGCATTACCTACTCACACTCTGATAGCGCTGATACATTTCATTCTCTTGAATGTTGTTGCGATCG
Organism: Cryomorphaceae bacterium; assembly: GCA_007116495.1. Classification (GTDB taxonomy): domain Bacteria; phylum Bacteroidota; class Bacteroidia; order Flavobacteriales; family Schleiferiaceae; genus CSBr16-58. The sequence goes on from SKIJ01000052.1 coordinate 1,957, forward strand.
CCATCGTTTTGCACGGAGATGTTGACCAGGTATTGAAAGTAGTTATTCGCTTGTGAACGCTCTCTTTCAATGCTTTTGCGCTTGTTGCCCTTGAATTGGTTGTAGTACCTCAATTCTTCTTCCAACCGATCGGCATAGGTATTGGCCAATTCACGGCCTTTCTCCATTGCTCCGGCCTTGTAATAACTTTCAATCACACTCAGTATGAAAAAGTTGTACGGGTAACTGTGTTCGGGCATTTCGTGCATCACCCGGTCGAGCACTTCGATGGCTTTTTCCTTTTGGCCTTCCTCGATGAGCTGCTCCGCCAAGCGAGCGTAAATGTTGCGGAAGTTGGAGGCCATGCGTCGGTTGGTTTCGTCCAAGTACACCTTGGGGTCGTTGGCATTGCCAAACTCGAACTTATTCATCAGGTTATCGTACATGCGTTTGCTGTCTACAGATCCAAAGTTGAATCCCTGAGACGATTTGGTATTGCGTACGGGAACAAATCTGTATGCCAGACCCTCAAGACGGAAGTAATCGGTAAGCCAAAAATAATCTTTCTCACGGCTACCAACAGTAATGGAGAAGTAGATGGGGCGATCCCACTGATTGTGGGCAATGAGATCCAATACCATGAGGTCGCGTTTGGAAAGCAAGCTGGTGCTTCCCATGTCAATGATGAGGTCATCTACAATTTTCGCGCTGTCGGCAACGTCAACAACACCATTTGCAAGCACCGCCTCCTTGTCGATGTTGACGCGTAGTTTTTGCACCGGAAAAAACTGAATTTCGCGTCCACCAAAAATACGCGCGCGGGTGCGGTCGTTGTCGCTTTTAATCCAACGGATGAAATCAGTGATGTTCCAAACGTCATTTTTCAAGTTTAAATCTTGGTAATAGACGGCATCGCGGGTACCTTGCACGTATTGGTCGCGTTCAAATGTAAACGGAACGGCCTCTCCATCATAGGCTTTGCGTTTCATTTGGTCGATGTACCAGTCGGTGTTGAGTAGACTCAGGTTTACCACCCGTACATCGGTGCGATGGCCTTCCACTTCCTGAACGTACCACAACGGGAAGGTGTCGTTGTCGCCATTTGTAAATATGATGGCATTGGGCTCACAGCTGTCGAGATACGCTTTAGCAATATCACGCGCGGTGTAGCGGTTGCTGCGATTGTGGTCGTCCCAGTTTTGCATGGCCATGAGACCGGGCACCAAGAGCAGGCATCCCACACTGATTCCTATGGGAACGAGCTGGTGCCGATATTTTCGTTGCACCCAATCGATGAGCGCGTAAACCCCTAAGCCAATCCACATGGCATAGGCGTAAAAGGAGCCCACTACGGCATAGTCTCGTTCGCGGGGTTCAAACGGTCGTTGGTTGGTGTACACCAGCACTGCCAATCCGGTAAATAGAAATACCAGCGAAACCGCCCACGCATCTTTGTTGTCGCTTTTGTAGTGGTAAATCAATCCAATGATTCCCAGAATCAGCGGCAACATAAAATAGGTGTTGCGTGCCGGATTGGTTTTTAGATAGTGGGGAAGATTTTTCTGTGGCCCCAAGCGCATACTGTCGATGAAGGGAATACCGGATATCCAGTTTCCTTTGGTGAGTTCCAACCGACCTTGTTCGTCGTTTTGTCTGCCGGCAAAGTTCCACATAAAGTATCGCCAATACATGTAGCCAAACTGGAAGCTGAACATGAATTTGATGTTTTGTCCCAAAGTCGGTACGGCTTCTTTATTGGGCATGCCGGAAATCTTCACGTAGTTATCGGCATGTCGAGGATCGGGACTCCACATACGGGGGAGGAACCCTTTGTATTTTAGGTCGTAGTTCTGTACTTGATTAACACCATCATTTACCACTACGTATTTTCCGGCCTCTTCATCGCGTTCATAGGTTGGTTTGCCGTCTTTGTAAGGTTCGTTGCGATCGAGTTGCGCGTTAAAGTACTGTCCGTAGAGTAGGGGTAGGTCGCCATACTGCTCGCGTTTGTAGTAGCTCAACAAGCTTGTAGCGTCTTCGGGATTGTTTTCATCGATGGGTGGATTGGCGTTGGAGCGAATGGCCAACATAATGAATGTGGAATAGCCCAAGAGAATGAAGAACACGCAAAGGATGGCCGTATTCCAGTGAACCTTTTTGGTTTTCGCGGTATACCACAGACCAGAAAAGAATGCGCTAAAAAGCAATATTGCGGCGAAAATCGTCCCTACGTCAAACGGCAACCCGAGATAGTTGACCGACCAAAATTCAATTTTGCCAAACATGTTGAGTACAAAGGGAATCAAAAAAGAAAACACCAATCCGAGTATGATGACTCCCATCACGTTGGCTTTTATGAAGTTCCAAGTTGTAAGGTTGGGATTGCGCTTAAAGAAGAAAATGACCGTGATGGCCGGTATGGTAAGAAACACGAGGATGTGAACACCTACGGATAACCCAACAACGAAGGCAATAAAGATGATCCATCGATTGGCGTGAGGGCTTACGTCGAATTCGCGCTCCCACTTAAAAATTGCCCAAAAGGCCATGGCGGTAAACAACGACGACATGGCGTATACTTCGGCCTCTACTGCGGAAAACCAAAACGAATCGGAGAATGTATAGGCGAGTGCACCAACCACACCGCTCGCCATAATTGGTAAAAATCGGTCGCTTTTGAGTTCGCCATTGCGTTCGGCTATTTTTCGCGCCAACGCTGTGATGGTCCAAAACAAGAATAAAATGGTAAACGAGGACGATAACGCCGACATGATGTTCACCCAGTATGCCATTTGTGTTACGTCGCCAAAGGCCAAAATAGCAAATACGGCTCCCAATAATTGAAATAGCGGTGCGCCGGGAGGGTGACCAATTTGCAATTTAACGGAAGTGGCTATAAACTCGCCGCAGTCCCAAAAACTCGCTGTAGGCTCAACGGTTAAAACGTATACGATAGTTGCAACAGCAAATACAATCCATCCGGTGATGTTGTTGATCTTCTTGTAGGCAGTTTCCATTTATGTAAATATGCTAATAGTTAAGCTGCGAAAATAGAAAATACTTTGCAGTTGCCTAGATATTTTTTCGCAACAAATACCGTGTTTGGTTTATTCGCACCCGTACGTATATTTGTCACACGTTGAAATAGGTAAAAAACCATACACTTCAAAGAATAAACCTTCCCATTCTATGCGCAGTATTACCATACCACTCATCCTTGTATTCAGCATCGCAATGTTTTCTATTGGCTGTCAAAGCGAACAAAAAGCGTGTCGATGCATGATTAAAAGTAACATTGAAGACGTCCCTGACCCACTTTTTGACATAGTGTACATTGATGAAGAGGAGGACTGTTCGAGCTTAGATGATAGAGATGTGGTATATCCTCAGGGATCGGATCCTGGCGATACCACGGTAATGCCCACCGAATGGATTACAACTTGTAGTGAGCGCTTAAACGCATTCCCCGAAGAAGACTAAGTTAGTAGCTGTCTGTAACGTCTGGTAGCATTCATATGCCTGACCTAACCGAAGGATTTAGAGATTTGGTTGACATTAGATCATTTACTTTAGCGTAACACGCCACGTCGCGTATTTACCTGTTTTTTATTCATCAGATGACCTTTAACACCTACGAGGACGCCACGCAGTGGTTGTTTAACCAATTACCCGTTTTTCAAAATCAAGGCGCGGTAGCGTTTAAACCCGGACTCGACCGTATTCGTGCCCTTTGCTCCATACTCGGTAATCCCCAGTCTGCGTTTCCGGCTATTCACGTAGGTGGTACCAACGGAAAGGGATCGTTGAGTCACATGCTGGCAGCGGTGTTGCAGGCCCACGGATTTAAAACCGGACTCTACACCAGTCCTCATTTGGTGGATTTTCGCGAACGCATCCGCATCGATGGTCGTATGATTTCCAAAGAAGAGGTACTCGAATTTGTAAACGGTTACGAGCGGATGGAAGCCGTAGAGCCTACCTTTTTTGAACTCGGGGTGGCCATGGCGCTCGATCACTTTGCACGTCATCGCGTTGACATTGCCATTGTTGAAGTTGGTATGGGAGGTCGCCTCGATGCCACAGCTGTTGTGGAATCTGTTTTAACAGTTGTTACCAATATCGGTCTGGACCATACGCAGTATCTCGGAGAAACCCGTCCGCTGATAGCCGCCGAAAAAGCCGCCATAGCACGCAGTGGGGTGCCCATGGTTTTAGGTGAGCCCGATAATGATATTTTGCCGGTCTTCGAACGCATATGTGGTACGACGGGTGCACCTTTATATGTGCCTACTGTCGAAGCACCTGCGTTTACAACGGATCTTCTGGGAGCGTACCAGAAAAAAAATCTACGCACACTTCAAGAAGTACTGCTGCACCTTCCCTTTAACCTTGATGAACAAAAAACACGCAATGCACTGCAACACGTGGCGCGACTTACCGGTTTGCGCGGGCGTTGGGAGATACTCAAACAATCGCCTTTGCTCATCACCGATACGGCCCACAATGCGGAGGGCATTAGAGAAGTGATGCCGCAGCTCTTGCGTCTTCCGGCTCGAAAGCGCCGCATTGTATGGGGAATGGTGAGCGATAAGCCCGCAGAAACCATCGCTAAGTTACTGCCGCACGACGCTGTGTATTATTTGTGCACTCCCAATGTGCCTCGCGGTCTTAAAGTGGAAACCCTTCACGCCGACTGGCCACACGCTGATAAACGCTGGTTCTCTTCCGTTGCCGAGGCATGTGCTCAAGCGCTGATTGATGCTGATGATGCCGATGTCGTTTACGTAGGGGGCAGTACGTTTGTTGTTGCAGAACTGTTGTCCATGGACGTGTTCTCATAACTCATGTGTTGAAATCAATTTTGCTGATGAATGTAAAAACCTTAGAAGGAAACAGCGTTGATTTGTATGCCGTGTTTCCAAACACGCATCTGTTATTATTGATATACAACAACCGATGTTTGGGGTGTACGGGCAGGGCATTGCCGTTGGCGTATGAATTGAAAAACGCGTTCTCGGCTGTTGAGGTAATCGGAATTCACAGCAACTTTGGGGGAGAGACCGTTACCGCCGCCGACATCAAGGGGGTATTTGTTTCCGGAACTTTGCCCTTTCCTATTTTTATCGACGACGACGCATCGCTATACCAAATGTTTAACAGCGAAGGAACCCCACAATGGGTGCTCATTACACCCGATAAAACCGTGTACCGTTCCATTTTTGGGTCGCAAGACAACGCGAAAAACAGACTGTATTATGCATTGGAGAGTTTAACGCAATAGCATGTGCAGCCAATCGGTTATTTGTTTTTAACAACATATCAGGCAGCCAAAACACCGTTAGCGCACACACATCCCTAAACACTTTCCTAAAAGTGACGTTAGTTTGTGCTCATGTCAAACCAACACAGTATTTTTACGCACTATGAGCATAAAAACTACAACATTAGGATTTTCGTATCCTCATGGTGATGCATTTCATTTTGATTCTCTGGCGTTACAGGCCGGAGAGCGTTTACTGGTAACGGGGCCTTCGGGTTCGGGTAAATCGACGTTTCTCCATATTTTATCCGGTTTTTTGCCGCCCAATACCGGTGAAGTGGAAATTACAGGAACCAACATTTACAGCCTAAACGAGCGCAAGCGCGACGGGTTTCGGGGAAAGCACATTGGCATTGTATTTCAACAACACCATTTTGTGCGGGCATTATCTGCGCTTGATAACGTGATTTTATCTTGGCAGGCCGTAGGAGCAAAACCCGATTATGAGCGAGCCAAAGAACTCATGAACCGCATGGGGTTAGGGCAAAAGTTGGCGTCGAAGACCTATGATTTGAGTCAGGGAGAGCAGCAACGCCTTTCCATCATACGCGCCATTGTACAACGTCCGGCGTTGCTGTTGGCCGACGAGCCTACCAGTGCATTAGACGACACCAACGCAAACGAGGTGGCAAAGCAGTTGATCGAATTGGCCGCCGATTTTAACAGTGCTTTGGTGGTGGTTACCCACGATCAACGACTCAAAGACGTGTTTCCTAACACACTCAATTTGTTGAACGCAAAAACACAACGCTCATGAGGTGGTTAAAATTGAGTTGGGCCAACATAGTTACGAGCCCATTGGGGAGTTCTCTTGCCGTGCTTCTCATGGCTTTTGGTGTGGGCATTGTATCGCTCTTGTTTCAGCTCAACAGTCAACTGGAAAAGCAGTTTACTCAAAACATACGCTCGGTAGATATGGTGATTGGCGCCAAGGGAAGTCCCTTGCAGCTCATCCTTTCCGGGATTTACCACATCGATGCTCCCACGGGCAATATCCCGTTATCGGAAGTGCGTGAATTGGAGAACAATTCACTCATTAAAGAAATCATTCCGTTGTCGATGGGCGACAACTACAACGGATACCGAATTATTGGAACCACACCGGCTTACGTCGATCACTTCAACGGTGAAATAGGCTCCGGGGAATTGTTTTCCGAAACCCTGGAGGCAACCATCGGTGCATTGGTTGCCGACCGCAGCGGACTCAAAATCGGAGATACATTTGTGGGAACACACGGTTTGCAGCAGGAGGGAGGTCACGTACACGACGGTGTGAAATACACCGTTGTTGGAATACTAAAACCCTCCGGATCTGTCCTTGATCAACTCATACTAACCCCTCTGGAAAGTGTTTGGGCGGTTCACGCATCCCACGATCACGGTCACGACCATGACGATGACCACAATCACGCACACACTGATCGACACGATCACGGAGACGATCACGAGCATAGTCATGCCCACGGCGATCACCATGACCACGATCATCACGCTCACGGGGACCACGAGCACGATCATAGTCACGACCATGACCACGAAGACTGTGACCACGACCACCACCATCACGCCGACGTTTCGGAAGAAGATTTAGAAGTAACCGTTGGGTTGGTAAAATTTGCCGGACAGATGGCGCGGTTTCAATTGCCCCGTCACATCAATCAAAACACCAATATGCAGGCAGCTTTGCCGGCCATTGAAGTCAACCGTTTGTTGAGCTTGCTGGGCATAGGTATATCCACCTTACAGTGGCTGGCCATTGTCATTATGCTGCTCTCTGCCATTAGTGTTTTTGTGTCGCTCTACAACTCACTGCGTGAGCGCCGCTACGAAATGGCTCTTTTGCGAAGCATGGGCGCGCCGAGGATGCGCCTGTTTTCACTCATCATTAGCGAAGGCGTCATGTTAGCCTTTATCGGGTTTGTAGCGGGATGGCTTCTCAGCAGAGGCGCCATGCTTGCCGTCGCATCCTTAGCAGAAGAGAGTTATCGCTACACATTAAGCGTGTGGGAATGGCATACCCAAGACACCTTACTTTTGGGTGTAAGTTTACTCATTGGCATGATTGCTGCCTTAGTACCGGCCAAACAGGCATATGCCACAAACATCCATACCGTATTGGGTGGAAAACAAGCATAGCGTATGATTCGATTATTGATTAGTTCATGGTTGCTCACGTTCACGGCAACAGTAAATGCGCAAGACATTCTCAGCTGGATGGAGCTGACGTCAACCAAAGTGTCAACCGATTTTGATAATCCACAAGATTACCAACCAAATTTTTACCAAGGTCTTTACGAACGCGAGCACACACAAGTTATGCTTACCGGGTACATTATACCGATAGATGTTGAGCAAAACACCTATGCATTGTCCATGAACCCCTTTTCGAACTGTTTTTTTTGCGGACAGGCAGGTGTAGAAACCGTTGTGGAATTGCATTTTGCCAAAAAAAATCAAAACTTTAAAGTGGATGACTATGTGGTGCTGCTCGGAACGTTTCGCTTGCACCGCAACCCCGGAATGGGATTCATATATTCGTTACACGACGCAAAACTCAAAAAGTGATATGACGCATCGAATGTTGATTACGGCACTGCTCGCTTGGGGCGTAGCCCTACAAACTTACGCACAAGAAGAGGGCACGGTAATAACTTGGAAAACACTCGGGGAAGTGAAGTTTACCGAGAAGTATGTCGAAAAGTATCAAGATTGGTTTTTGTTTCCCAATTTTGGCCCCACGGTTAAATCATTGGATGGTGAAAAGGTTGCCGTAAAAGGCTACGTGATCCCCATTGATTTGGAAGAAGGGCTTTACGCGTTGTCGGCATTCCCATTTGCCGCCTGTTTTTTTTGCGGAGCTGCCGGAATGGAGTCGGTGATGACCCTCAACATGAAAAAGGCCAAGCGCAGATACAACACCGATGATGTGGTTACATTTAAAGGGGTGATGCGCCTAAATGCCAACGATGTGGAAGAGTTTTACTACATACTAGACAACGCGGAAGAGGTTAAATTTCACTATTGATGCAATTTCTTACACCGGTTATTTTATGGGCCTTGGCTGCACTGAGCATTCCGGTGATCATTCATCTATTTCGCTTTAGAACGTTCAAGCCGTTTTACTTTAGTCAGGTTCGTTGGCTCAAGGCACTTGACGAAAAACAGCAGTCGTCGCGAAAACTCAAACACATATTAATACTCTGTAGCCGCTTACTCGCCTTGTTGTTTCTCGTGCTGGCATTTGCCAAGCCCGCATTCCCGGGATATCAACAAGAAGCGTCTGCAGATAAAGTCATCGTGTTTATCGACAATACCCAAAGTATGACCGGAGGTGACGGACAGCAAGATGCCTGGTCTTCCGCGTTGGAAGGCGCAAGAGCACTCATTGCATCCTATCCTCCCGAAGTGCAATTCCGCATACTTACGCATACCGACGACCCCGGTGCATACAATTGGCTGAATGAAAATGAAGCGTTGCGTCGGCTTCAAGAAACACGCAGAACCTACGGAAGTTTGAGCTGGAACGACGTGGCGGAAAAGATCAATTACGCCCGACGCGGCGACGAATACGCACCGGTTTATGTGTTTTCTGATTTTCAAACCGACGGTAGATCAGCCGAATTGGTTTGGCCCGAGAATACACAGCTCATTCAAACCAGCACGCATACGTTGCCCGATAATATTTCTTTGGATACCATGTATTTTTCCCAGCCGCCAACGCGTATAGGTCAAATGCTGGAGTTAACCGTAGAAGTGACCAATCGCGGCGCCGATGATGCGAAAGACGTATTCGTTCAACTCGAAATCAATGGAGACGTTCGCGACGGCAAACGCGTGGATTTAATTGCCGAGGAAACACGAGCACTTTCCCTATCCACCGTTTTAAAAGCGCCCGGTTGGCACAAGGGCAGAGTGCGCATCGACGACTTTCCGATGACCTTTGACGACGACCTGTTTTTTTCGTTTAACATCCGCGAGGCCATCCCCGTCGTTTTAGTTCGTCATCAGCCCGATGCACTGGATCGTTTGTTTGCAGACGAGGTGTTCTCCACCCAAGTATTTACGCCGGGAAACGTGTCGCTGTCTGCGGTTCGAGATGCCGATCTGGTTGTTTGGAACGCCGTAGATGATGTGCCTTCCGGAGTTGCCGATGCGCTGATAAATGCCGGTACACCTTTATTTGTTGTGATGCCCGATGATCCCCGGTCTTCGTTTTTCACCTTTATGGAGCGATTGGGAGTGCCTTCACCTACAGAACGAAGAGATTTGCGCTTGTCGCTGGCCAAAATTCAGTGGGACGACCCGCTTTTTTACGGCGTATTTACGCGCAGAGAAGAACGCCCGCGCTTACCTGAATTGGATGATGTGTGGTTGTTCCCCAAAGAGGTTAACGAGTCTATATTGTCTTTTGCCGACGGAACACCTTATTTGTTCCGCCAAGTTGGCCGCCAGCCTGTACTGGTTTTGGCATCCGATGTTGCCGCTTTTTCCGGTGAAGCTCTTTTTCTGCCAATATTCCACAATGCCGCATTGTACGCGCGTGGCGGACTAAAGCCGTATCACATTCTGGGAGAAATAGGCAATATGCGTATGGCGGTCAACGAAGATGAGAACCCATTGGCCTTGAGCATCGACGAGCGCACTTATATTCCCCCACAGAGACGACTGGGTCAAACATCCGTAGATGTACGCTGGGATGATCAACCCAATGCGCCGGGGACCTTTACGCTTAGTCAAGGCGATGAAGCGATTGGATTGCTTTCGGTGAATGCCAATCGTCAAGAAAGTCGTAACCCCCGAATGAATGCCGAGGAAATACAATCACTATTTGGGATTGCTCCGGTTGAGGCCGGTAGGCAGTCTAAAAATGCCGTGATGGAAATGCGGGTTCAGGATCAACGGGTGCCTTTATGGTGGTGGGGATTGCTCATTGCCGGAGCATTTTTGCTTGCGGAACTGATACTGATTCGTTTTTTACCTTAGCGCCAAAATAAGACATTAATACACCACCACAAGTGACCACACCGTCCAATCAATCAATCACGACTATGAACATTCTTTTACGCGCCGTAACGGTATACGATAAAGCAGGTCCACATCACCTAAAAACGTTAGACATTCGTATATCAGACGGTGTTGTTCAATCCATAGGCAATCATCTCAGTCAACAAGAAGATGAGCAGGTGATTGAGCAAAAAGGAATGTGTATATCGCCAGGTTGGGTTGACTTGCACGTTGATTTTGCCGATCCCGGTTCGGAAGATCGCGAAGACATTGAACGCGGCGTAGCGGCAGCCATAGCAGGAGGGTTTACTGGAGCTGTATTAATGCCGTCTACCAATCCGGTTATAGACTACAAAGCGGGAGTCGAGTACGTCAGAAAGTCGGCCGAACACCTTCCGTTTTACCTGTACCCTGCAGGCGCTGTAACCAAAGCGCGTAAAGGGGCGGAGCTGGCCGAAATGTTTGATATGCACCGCGCGGGAGCCATTTGCTTCACCGACGACTGGTATGGCATTGCGCAACCGGAACGATTGAAGTTGGCCTTGCAGTACGTACAGCAGTTTGATGCACCAATTTTTGTAAGTCCGCAAGAACCATCATTGGTCAAAGGGGCGCAGATGCACGAGGGTGTTTACAGTACACAATTGGGGTTAAAGGGAATGCCGGTTATGGCGGAGGTTGTGCAATTAGAGCGCGACCTTCAATTGCTGCGCTACAGCGGAGGTCGTCTTCACGTCATGGGGGTGTCATCAGCAGAGGCGGTAAACATAATTGAGCGCGCCAAAGAAGAAGGATTGTCGATAAGTGCCGATGTAAACATCGCTAATCTGGTGGCAACCGATGCCGATTTAATGGATTACGATGCACATTACAAGTTTTACCCACCTTTGCGCAGTGAAGCAGATCGATTGGCACTTTTAGAGGGGTTGCGAAAGGGGGTTCTCGATGCTGTATCGTCCGATCACCGTCCTCAGCTCATAGAAACCAAGGCGTGTGAGTTTTCCAATGCCTCGTTTGGAAGCATAGGATTGGAGAGTTGTTTTGGTTTACTGGGAACAACAGGTTTGCCGGTCGAAACATCTGTAGAAGCACTAAGTCGATTACCCAGAGCCATATTAGGGGTACCGGACGTGCACATCACGGAGGGGCAGTTGGCGCAATTTACCCTTTTTAACCCGGATGAAACCTGGACGTTTTCCAATAAAGCGATTCAAAGTAAAAGTCGCAACACACCGTTTTTAGGTAGGTCTTTAAAAGGCCGTCCGATGGGCATAATCGTTGACGATACAATGGTAACATATTAGTAAGGTATAGATGAGTGTAAAAACGGTAGTTGTAACGGGAGGGAGCAAAGGCATAGGAAAGGCCTTGGCCATTCAGTTGAATACGTCGGGTCATAATGCGATTGTATTGAGTCGTTCCAATCCGGATATAGAGGGAGTTACCTGGATACGCTGTGATTTGGGCGATAGGGAGTCTATGAATGCAGCAGTTGATCAATTAAACAAGACCGTTTCGGCCATTGATGCGTTGGTTCATAACTCTGGTTATTTAGTCAATGCGCCATTTACGGCGTTGCCTTACGACGAATTGGAGCGTTCGTATCAGGTTAATGTGTTTGGTCCTTTTTACCTCACTCAGCAGCTGCAGCCTTTATTGTCGTTTGCTCACGTAGTAGGCGTAAGCAGTATGGGAGGTGTCAATGGCAGTGCTAAGTTCCCCGGGCTTTCCGCTTACAGCAGCAGTAAGGGAGCATTGATCACATTATTCGAACTGTTACAGGAAGAATTGGGCGCACAAACGGGACAAACCTTCAATATTTTGGCATTGGGAGCGGTGCAAACAGAGATGTTGGCGGCTGCATTTCCCGGGTTTGAGGCGCCTTTATCAGCAGAAGAGATGGCGGAATTCATCTATTGGTTTACCCTGCAGGGTCATAAGTATTTCAAAGGCAAAGTGTTGCCGGTAAGTGTATCCACGCCATAATTTTTTTTGCAAAAAAAAAGACAAATCGTGTTGTTGGTAGTGCGCTGTGATAGTACATTTGCAAACCGTTTTGAAGCAAACGTGTTATCAAAAACGGGATGCGAAAAAAGAAAAAAAGTTCTTGTTTTGTAAATGTTTTTTGTTCTACTTTTGCACCCGCTTTAGAGGGGAGTATAGATGAAAGAGAAGTGGCGAGAGTTTAGCATCAAAAAAAGTTTTGATGTTTTTAAAAAAAAGTTTTTCGGTGAAGGTTTTTGATATTACTTTTGCCGCCCGTTTGAGAGGGGTTGTACCTAATCAAATGACGAAAGAAAACGTTCTTTGAAGAAATAGAGAGTAAGGAAGCAAAGTCATTGAGTTAGACGGACAAGCTTACATTTTTTACAATGGAGAGTTTGATCCTGGCTCAGGATGAACGCTAGCGGCAGGCCTAACACATGCAAGTCGAACGGGATTCATTACTTCGGTAATGATGAGAGTGGCGCACGGGTGCGTAACGCG